>JALSPJ010000014.1 GCA_026985995.1 Anaerolineales bacterium | reverse complement strand
GCCATGGCCATGGACCTGCTGCGCCGTCCGGCCGCGTTGGATGTGGTGCTCACGCCCAACATGTTCGGCGACATTCTCACCGACGAGGCCGCGGCCCTCACGGGTTCCCTGGGCACCCTGCCCAGCGCCTCGTTGGGAGAAGCCCGCAACCGCCACGGCCTGCCCCGGGGGCTGTACGAGCCCATTCACGGCAGCGCGCCCGATATTGCGGGCCAGGGCGTGGCCAATCCCGCGGCCGCCATGTTGAGCGTCGCGCTGCTGTTGCGCTACAGCCTGGGCCTGGAAGCCGAAGCCCGGGCCGTGGAGCACGCGGTGTTGGCCGCCTGGCAGGCCGGCTGCTTCACCCCCGACCTGGCCCCCCGGGGGGAACCGGCCTGCACCACCGCGCAGTTCACGGCCCGGGTGGTGCAGGGGATGAAGGAAGGCGCATCGCTCCCATAACATCTTCATTCATGGTAGGATAAAGAACCCATGCCGCCCGGCATAGATTTCGAAATCTCGCAAAGAGGGTGTACAGATGGATTGGCGTCAGCGAATTGAAATTGTGCCCGACTTGCATCATGGGGAACCGTGCATTCGCGGCACCCGGGTGCCTGTGAGCGTGATTTTGAGCAATCTGGCCGAGGGATTCGATGTGCAAGAAGTGCTGCGCGAATATCCGGCGTTGGACGAGGATGATGTGCGGGCCGCGCTGCTGTATGCCGCGGAGATCGTACGCGATAATCTCCTTCTCCCTTTGGGATGAGGTGCGGTGATGCGCGTCAAGGTAGATGAAGACCTCCCTGTAGGGCGATTCCTGCAGCGACAGGGTTATGATGCCCAAAGTGTATATGAACAAGGTATGTCGGGGTGGAAGGACGCCGAAGTTTTCCGTGCTGTTCGTCGTGAAGCCCGCTTTTTGGTCACCGGCGATAAAGGATTCGGCGATATACGACGCTATCCACCCGGAACCCATCCGGGCATTTTGGTTTTACGGCCTGCGCGACCAAGCATTACCGCCTTTCTCCGGTTGTTGGAAAAAGTGCTACAAATCGCTCCCCTGGAGGATTTCCAGAATTGCCTGGTCGTGGCCGGTCCGCAGGGGGTTCGCGTGCGTTGTCCGGCCGAACCTTTGCCCCCCACTGATTGAAGCGCAGGAGCGCTGTCTCTAAGGCCCTTCGCGCCAGGTGCACAGCAGACGCCGGGAGGCATCGTCACCGGCCTGCAGGCTTTCGAGCACGATGCGTTGGGGCCGGGCGTCCCAGGGGCGGCCTTGCTCCGCGGCCGGCTTGGGGAAGACCAGCTCCCCGCGCCAGGTCTCACCGGGGGCCAGCGTGACCTCCCCGGGGCAGGGCTCGGCCTGGAGCTCCCGGCCGTCGGCCCACTGCAGGCGGGCGCAGGGGGCCTGCCAGCGTAAAGGCTGCTGGCCCTGGTTGGTCAGGCTCAGGCCCACGGTCACCGCCGCGGCCCGGTCCCACACGGGCCCCCACAGGGCTTCCAGGCCCTCAGCGGTGCATGGCGCGGGTTGGGGCTGCCATTCCTCAAACACATCGCCGCCGTACTTCCATTGGCCGTCTTCGGCATACATCACCGCGAAGCGGGGCCCCTGGGGGCTCTCTAAGTGCAGCACCACCCGCTCGGTGCTGATTTGCTCGCCGCGCACGACGCGCAGCCCCTGCCACGGGGTCAGGGCTTCGCCCCCCTGGCGGCAGGCCTGCAACAGGCCCTCCCGGGCGGCCCAAAAGGGGCTTTGGCGGGCCAGCCCTTGCTCGACTTCCTCGCAACGGCCCTGCTGCAGCGCGGTCAGCCATTTTTGCCAGGCGGCCTGGGCTTCGTCCATGGGCTGCGGGGTCGCCGGGCCTGTGGTAGCCGCGGCCGTTGCCGTGGGCGAAGGCGCCGACGAAGCGCAGCCCCACAGTCCCAAGACGCCGAGGAGGAGGAAAAACCGCAAGAAGATGCGCATCCCAGCCTGCCCTCCCGAGGTGTGAAAGTACCGATTTGCGGGCCAACGAAACAGCACATTTTCAACATATCATACATATATAGCAGGGTCAATAGCGATAATGTTCTTAGTCCGTTATGAAAACCGTCCCCGGACGCGGCAGCGTCCTTTCTCCGCCGATGGTATACTGGTGGCTCAGAGGTGGCAGGGTGATGAAGCGCGCGCGCATCTGGCACAGTCCCGATTTCGACCCCCAGCGGGTGCGGGCCGTGCTGTTCGACATCGACGGCACGCTGCGCGACACCGACGACGAGCTGGTGCAGCGCCTGAGCCGCTGGCTGGGCTTTCTGGCCTGGTTGGGGGAACCCACCTGGCCCCGCCGCGCGGCCCGGGCCCTGGTGATGGCCGCGGAAACGCCCTTCAACGCGCTCTACGCCTGGGCCGACCGCTGGGGCCTCGACAACTGGCTGGCCCGCATCTGGCCGTCCCGGCCTCATGCCGCGGACCACGGCCCCTATCGGCTGGTGCCCGGCGTGCGGGCCATGCTCGAGACCCTGGCCGTGCGTTACCCCCTGGCCGTGGTCTCGGCCGGCGCCGAAGGCAGCACCCTGGCCTTTCTCGCGGCCACGGGCCTGCGCCCCTTCTTCCGCTTGGTGGTGAGCGGCCAGACTTACGAACGCACCAAGCCGCACCCCGAACCCGTGCTGCGGGCCGCGGCCGCGCTGGGCGTCGCGCCCCAGCAGGCCCTCATGGTGGGCGATACCACCGTGGACATCCTGGCCGCGCGCGCGGCCGGCGCGCAAGCCGTGGGTGTGCTGTGCGGCTTTGGCACGGCCCGGGAGCTGCGCCGGGCCGGCGCGCACGCGCTGCTGCCTTCCACCGCGGACCTGATGGCGCTGCTGCCCCCGCCCTGAACCCGCGGCCCGGTCCCCACCGGAGGTGTTCCCCATGACCTACCTCATCATCGACGCGCACGAAGACCTGGCCTGGAATGCGCTCACCTTTGGCCGGGATTACCGCCGTGCGGCCCACGAAACCCGGGCCCTGGAAGCGGCCCAGGGCAGTCCGGCCCCCCGGGTCAACGGCGACACCCTGCTGGGCTGGCCCGAATATCAACGGGCCCGGGTAGCCGTGGTGTGGGCCACGCTGTTCGCCGCGCCCGAGCGTCGCCGCAGCGGCCCCTGGGATACGCAAGTGTATGCCACGCCCCACGAGGCCCGGCAACGCTACGCCGCGCAGCTGGCCTATTACCACCAGCAGGCCGAGGCGCACCCCGATTTTTGGCGCTTGCTGCCCGATGCCGCGGCTTTTCGGGCCCACTGGCAGGCCTGGCAGCAGGCCCCTGCCGACGCCGCGCTGCCCGTGGGCTGGGTGCTGCTCATGGAAGGCGCGGAGGCCATCGAGGAGCCCACGCCCGAGGAGGTGGCCTGGTGGGCCGAGCGGGGGGTGCGGGTCATCGGCCCCGCGTGGGTCGGCACCCGTTTTTGCGGTGGAACCGGCGAACCCGGCCCCCTCACGCCCGAAGGCCGCCGCTTGCTGCGCAGCATGGCCCAGGTGGGCATGATTTTGGACCTCAGCCACATGGACGAGGCCGCGGCCCTGGAAGCCCTGGACCTGTACGACGGGCCCGTGGTGGCTTCCCACGCCAACCCCCAGGCCGTGGTGCGTCGGCCCAGCAACCGCTTTTTGAGCGACCGCCTGTTGCGGGGCCTGCTGGCCCGGGACGCGGTCATCGGCATTGTGCCCTACAACCGTTTTCTGGTGCCCGACTGGGCCCCCGGCGACCCCAAGGAGCGGGTCACCTTGGCCCATGTGGCCGCGCACATCGACTACATCTGCCAGATGGCCGGCGATGCCCGGCATGTGGCTTTGGGAACCGACTTCGACGGCGGCTTTGGCGTGCAGGCCACCCCCGCGGAGCTCGACACCATCGCGGATTTGCCCCGCCTGGCCGAGGTGCTGACCCGCTGGGGCTATGGCCCGGGGGACCTGGCCGCCATCTTCGGGGAAAACTGGGCCCGGGTGCTGGCCGCGGGCCCGGCATAGTCCTTCCACCAGGAGCGGCGTATGGCCAAAAAGCCCTTTTTCGTCGCCATCGAGGGCGTCATTGGCGTGGGCAAGACCACCCTGGCCCGCCTGTTGCAACCCCGCCTGGAGGCCGAGTTGCTGCTGGAGGCCTTCGAGGAAAACCCCTTCCTGGCCAAGTTCTACGAAGACCAGGCCCGTTACGCGTTCCAAACCCAGATGTTCTTCTTGCTCAGCCGCTATCGGCAGCAAACCCAGCATGTGCCCCGCCTGTTGGCCCAGGGGCGCAGCATTCTGGCCGATTACACTTTTGCCAAAGACGCCATTTTCGCCCGCCTCACCCTGCAGGGCGACGAGTGGGAGATGTATTTGCGGGTGCACGAGGCCCTGGCCGAAAAGCTGCCCCGGCCCGACCTGGTGGTGTATTTGCGCGCCACGCCCGACACCCTCATGCAGCGCATCGCGCTGCGGGACCGGCCCTACGAGCGGGCTATACCCCGCACTTACATCGAAGCCTTGCACGCAGCCTATGAAGACCACTTCGCCCGGGATTTGGGCGTGCCCGTGGTGGTTTTCGACGCGGACTCGCTGGACTTCGTGGCCTATCCTGAGCATTTGCGCCTGATTGAGGACCGGGTGCGCCAGGCCCTGGGCCTGCCGCCTTACCAACCCTTGTTGCCCCTCAACGGAGGGTGAGTACACCACCCGCCAACTTCCGTCCACCAACCGCCATCCACCACTCTTCCCCCTGACCATCTTCACTTTTTACCCCCGGCGCGTCCGCGCAGGCCCGGCCGAATGGTAGAATGCCGGGCATGGTCGGCAGTCGTTTTTGGCGCGTCGTTGTCTTCATGTTGCTCAGTGTCCTGCCGGCGGGTTGTGCCCCACGGTCCGAGGCGGCCCGCGACCCGGCCCAGTGGGTGGTGCAGTGGCACAGCGATTTTCACGACCCCGGCCCCTGGATGCCCGGCGGCGGGCCGGGGCTTATGGCCTCGTACACCACCCAGGGGTATCGCCTGGCGGGGGTGCTGCCTCAGCAGGCCCTGTGGAGCCTGCATCCCCGGCAATACGCGCAAGTGCGCATGACGGCCCAAATGCGCGCCGACGCGGCCCCTGGAGCCCGGGGGTGGTATGGTCTGGTGTGCGGCTTTCAGGGCCCCGACGATTACATCGCCCTGGCCTTGGGCACCGATGGCACCTTCGCGGCGTGGCGGGCCACCTCCCAGGGGTTGCAGCCGTTGGAACTCGACAGCGGGCCGCGCGCCCATGCAGCGGTGCGCGACGCTCCCCAACCCAACGCCTTGGTGGTAGAATGCCGGAAGACGGGCCTGCGCCTGTGGGTCAATCAGGCCCTGGTGTTCGCCGCCGACTTGCCGGTACCCCCGGGCCAGGTGGGCATGTGGATACGCACCCCCGCGACCCTGCCCGCCGCGGCCTGGGGCGTGACGGTACAGCACCTGGGCCTTTGGACCTGGCAGCGGCCCTAACGCACCACCATCGAGGGAGACGCCATGCAAGGACCAAGTTTGTGGTTTTGGGCCGCGCGCCTTTTGCGCCTGAGCGCGCTGGTGACCCTGGCGTTGGGTGTGGCCGCTTGTGGTGGAACCGTCGCCGCCGCGACGCCCACCGCGAC
>JALSPJ010000013.1 GCA_026985995.1 Anaerolineales bacterium | reverse complement strand
GGGCCAGGGCCCAAGTGTAGACCTGGAGCGTGGGGGTGGGCACTGGCGTGGGCGGCAGCGCGGCAAAGGGCGTGGGCGTGACCGTGGCCGTGGGGGTGGGGGAACCGACCGCCGCCCCGGGGGGCGTGGGGGTGGCATAAGGCAGGGTGGGCCCGGCCCCGGGGGAAGCACAGGCGGCCAGGGTCAACAGCATGACCAAGGCGAGGGTTTGCCCCCACCGACGCGGCTGGATGGCGGGCATGGCTCATCTCTCCTGGGGGGTGCGCAGGCTGCGGCCCGAGCCCGGTGGGGCCAGCACCTGCCCCTGCTCGAAGGCCCTTTGGCCCCGCAGCACCACCCGTTGCACCCGGCCCCGCACCCGCCAGCCGGCAAAGGGGCTCCAGTCGGCCCGGGTGAACCACCCCCGGTCCGGGAAGGTCCACTCGGCCTGGGGGTCGATTTCCACCCAGGTGTCGGGCTGGGCGGGCAGGCCGAAAATGCGGCGGGGGTTGGTGTGCAGCCGGGTGACGATGTCGTCGTAGGTCAAACGGCCCTGATGGGCCGCGGTGAGCAACAGCGGCAGCGCGGTTTCCAGGCCCGGAAAGCCCGGCGGCGGGTTGGGCCAGGCTTTTTCCTCCCGGGTGTGAGGCGCGTGGTCCGTGGCGAAAATGTCGCACACGGCCAGGTTTTCCCACAGCGCGTCCCGGTCCCGGGAGGTGCCCAGACGGGGACGCACCTCGCCCCAACCGCCCCGGTCGGCCACATCCGCGGCCGTGAGGAAGAGGTGGTGCGGTGTGACCTCGCAGGTGACGGGCCAGCCCCGCTCCTTGGCCGCGCGAATGGTGAGGATTTCTTCGCGATAGGCCACATGCGCGATGTGAATGGGTCGGTCGCACAAACGGGCGAAGAACAAAGCCGCGGCCAGGGTGTGGCGCTCCGCGTGCACCACCAGGGGGCGGTGTTTGGGCCAGGCCCGAAACAGGGCCGGCCACAGGGCCATGTCTTGCAGCCACAGCAAGCCATAAGTATGGCTCAGGTAGAGCTTGAGCCCCGCGGCTTCGGGCGCCAGGGTGGGCAACTCGGCCGCGTTGGTGGCCGTGCCGCCCACATATTGCGCGTAATCCACCCGGGCCTTGCGCCGGGCCGCGTCCAAAGCCAGGCGCAGCGACGCGGCGTTGACGATAGGCGGTTTGGTGTTGGGCATGGCCAAAATGGCGGTGAACCCACCGGCCAGGGCCGCGGCCGTGGCCGTTTCCCAGTCTTCCTTGTGGGTCGCGCCGGGTTCCCGCACATGCACATGCACATCGACGAGGCCGGGCCAGCGTAACAGGCTCATGGCTCCCTCGGGGGTGAAAAGGCGCGGACAAACGCGCGTTGGCGGGATTATACCCCACTGGATGCGGTACAATGAAGGCCCCGCCGCGGACGACCACGCGCTTTGGCAAACGCTTTCCCGCGGAGGTGTACGATGATTGTGGTCAATGATGGGCGCTACAAAGTGCGCTGGCGGCCGGGCATGACGGTGCAGGACCTGTTGGACGAGCTGCGCTTCACCTTCCCCCGGCTGGTGATTTCGGTCAACGGCACCATCGTGCCCCGGGAAGAATGGCCGCAGCGCCAGTTGCAGGATGGCGACAAGGTCAAGGTCATCCACATGACCGCGGGCGGTTGAGCCCGCACGCAGGAGGCGACCATGCGTTGGGTACGCTTTTGGGACCCCGAAGAGAACCGCGGCCGCTACGGCTGGGTGCACGAAGGCCGGGTGGGCCGGGTGCACGGTTCCCCCTGGGATGAATTTGAGCGGGAAGAGGCCCGCTGGCCCCTGGAGGAAGTGCGCCTGCTCGCGCCGGTGACGCCGTCGAAGATTGTATGCGTGGGCCGGAATTACGCCGCGCACGCCGCGGAGCACGGCGCGGAGGTGCCCACCACGCCGCTGATTTTCCTCAAGCCGCCCTCCGCGGTCATCGGCCCGGGCGAGGCCATCGTGTTGCCGCCCCAATCGCAGCAGGTGGAACACGAGGCCGAACTGGCCGTAGTCATTGGTCGGCGGGCCCGCTGGGTGCGCGCCGACCAGGCCTGGGAGGTGGTTTGGGGCTACACCGTGGCCAACGATGTGACGGCCCGGGACCTGCAGCGCCGGGATGGGCAATGGACCCGGGCCAAGGGCTTCGACACCTTCGCGCCTTTGGGCCCCTGGGTGGATACCGACTTCGACCCCACCGACGCGGCGGTCATGGCCCGGGTCAACGGCGAAGAGCGACAGCTGGGCTTCACCCGGGAGATGGTCTTCCCCATTCCCCAGCTCATCGCTTACATCACCTCGGTCATGACCCTGCTGCCCGGGGATGTGATTCTCACCGGCACGCCGGCCGGGGTGGGGCCCCTGCGGCCCGGCGATGTGGTGGAAGTGGAAGTCGAGGGCCTGGGGGTGCTGCGCAACCCGGTGCGGGCCGAAACCCGGGGCGTGTGACCCCGCGCGTTGCCCGGCCCGGCCAAACGGGGTATCATATACGCCAAGCCCCGGGGCAGGGAGTAGACCATGCCGCGCTGGAAGCAGTGGCTCGGTTGGGTGCCGGGCCTGGTGGAACTGGACTGGTATTTTCGCACCCGACACCGGGCCGAGGTGCACCGGATGTTGCGGCACCTGGCCCCTTATTTATGGCAGTGGGCCCATGTGGCCGCGGAGCAAGGGGCCCGGGCCCCGAGGGGACGAAGGGTGGCCTTTTTTGCCATGCTCGCGCCGTGGGTGGCCCACACCGCGCTGCTGGGCCTGGCCCTGCGGGCTTTGGGCCACCGGGTGTGGCTGGGTTATTTGCCCTATCAAAACTGGAGCGACCGCCCGCCCTTGTGGGATGTGCGCAAATGGGACCTCAACTACCGGGCGCTGCTGGGGCAGGCCCGGGCCGCGCTCACGCCGGTGCCGTTGCTGCGCGCACCGGCCGCGGCGGTTCCCCCGGCGCTGGAGCCCGCGCTGCGGGCCCTGAGCCGGCGGGATGTGGCCTACACCCTGCAGCGGGAAGGGGTAGACGAGGCCTCGCCGTTGTTCCGGCTGCGGTGGCAGCGCAACCGCCGGGCCGCGGGGGTGTTGCTGCGCTGGCTGCAGCGGCTGCAGCCCGATGTGCTGGTGGTGCCCAACGCCGCGGTGCTGGAATTCGGCGTGGCCTATGAGGTGGCCCGCTTTTTGGGCCTGCGGGTGGTGAGCTACGAGTTTGAGTATCAAAAAGGGCATGTGTGGGTGGCCCACGACACGCCGGTGATGGACCTGAACACCGACGCCCTGTGGGAAGCCGTGCGCGACCTGCCCCTGCGCGAGGACCAATGGCAGCGCCTGCAGGCGATGATGACGGCCCGACGGGGCGGCCGTACCTGGGGCGACCATGTGCGGGCCTGGCAAAACAGCCGCCGCGCGGGGGCCGAGGCCCTGCGACAACGCTTGGGCCTGGACGACCGGCCCCTGGTGCTCATCGCCACCAATGTGTTCGGCGATTCCATGACTTTGGACCGCCAAGTTTTCTCCCAGGGCATGGCCGACTGGCTGGCCGACACCCTGCGCTTTTTCGCCCGGCGACCCCAGGTGCAGGTGGTGGTGCGGGTGCACCCCGGTGAGGCGCTGCTGGCTCCCGGCGGCCTTTCCATGTTGCAGGTGGTGCGGCAAACCCTGCCCACCCTGCCCCGGCACATCCGGGTGGTGCCGCCCGACGCCCAGGTCAATTCTTACGATTTGGTCGAACTGGCCGCGCTGGGCCTGGTGTATACCACCACCTTAGGCCTGGAGATGGCCATGGACGGCGTGCCCGTGGTGGTGGCCGGGCAGGTGCATTATCGGGGCCGGGGCTTCACCTGGGACCCCGCCACCTGGGACGCGTATTACGACTTGTTGGAACGCGCGGTGCAGCAGCCCGCTGCGTTGGCCCTGCAGCCTTCCCAGGTGGAAGCCGCGCGGCGCTACGCGTATCACTTCTTCTTCACTTACCCCCGGCCCTTCCCGTGGCACCTGATGCTGTGGGAAGAGACCCTGGCCGAGTGGCCCTTCGAGGCCGCGCTGCAGCAAACCGCGTTTCGCGAGACCTTCGGCCTCTTCGCCGGGGAACCCATGCGCTGGCGGCAATGGGCCACGGCCGCAGCGGAGCCCTTCCCCCAAACCCAACCCCCAGGATGAGGAGACACGCATGGATTGGACCCAACAGGTGGTGCTGGTGACCGGCGGCACCGGCTCCTTTGGCAAGAAGTTCATCGAAGTGCTGCTGCGGGAATATCGCCCGCGCAAAATCATCGTCTTCAGCCGCGACGAGCTCAAGCAGCACGAGATGCGCCTGGCCGGGTTCGACCACCCCAGCCTGCGCTATTTCATCGGCGATGTGCGGGACCGGGACCGGCTGCGGCGGGCCATGGCCGGGGTGGACATTGTGGTGCACGCGGCCGCGCTCAAGCAGGTGCCGGCGTGCGAATACAACCCCATGGAGGCCATCAAGACCAACATTTTGGGCAGCGCCAATGTGGTGGAAGCCGCGCTGGACGCAGGGGTGCACAAGGTGCTGGCCCTGAGCACCGACAAGGCCGTCAATCCGGTGAATTTGTACGGCGCGACCAAGCTGGCCGCGGAGAAGCTGGTCATCCAAAGCAATGTGTATGCCGCGCACGGGCGCACGCGCTTCAGCTGCACCCGTTACGGCAATGTGGTGGGCAGCCGGGGCAGTGTGGTGCCCGTGTTCCTCAAGCAGCGGGCCCAGGGCAAACTGACCATCACCGACCCGCGCATGACCCGCTTTTGGCTTTCGTTGGAGCAGGGGGTGCGCTTCGTCATTCGGGCCATCGAGCACATGGAAGGCGGCGAGGTGTTCGTGCCCAAAATTCCCAGTATGCGGGTGATGGACCTGGCCCAGGCCATTGCGCCCGAGGCGGAAATCGAGATTATCGGCATTCGGCCCGGCGAGAAGTTGCACGAGGTGCTGCTCAACGAAGACGAAGCCCGCCACGCGGTGGAGATGGACGACATGTTCGTGATTTTGCCGGCCTACGAAGAGGCCTGGTTCGGCCAGAGCTGGAAGCAGTGGGGCAAGCCCCTGCCCGATGGCTTCCGCTACGCCAGCAATACCAACACCGAATGGCTCACGGTGGAGCAAATTCGCGAGATGGTGCGACCGTTCGAGGAGGCGTATGGGCAAGCGTGAGCCTTGGCGCGGCCGGTGGAATGACCTGGCCTGGGCCTGGTTCGCTAAGGTTGACGGGGGAGCCGGGCCATGAGGTTGCTCATCACCGGCGTGAGCGGTTTGCTGGGCGCCAACCTGGCCTGGGAGGCCCGGGCTGCGGGCTACCCGGTCGTGGGCCAGGTGCACCGCCGGTTGTTGCCCGGCGCGCCTTTCGCGGTGCGGGCCGCGGACCTCACCGACCCCGCGGCGCTGGCCGACCTGCTGGCCTGGGCCCGGCCCGACGCCATCGTGCACACCGCGGCCCTGGCCCATGTGGATGCCTGCGAACGCCGGCCGACCCTGGCCCAACGCCTCAACGCCCAGGTGCCCGCCGCGCTGGCCCGGTGGGCCGCGCAGGCCCGGGTGCCGCTGGTCCACATTTCCACCGACGCGGTGTTCGACGGCCAGGGCGGGCCGTATGCCGAAGACGACCCACCCCGCCCCCTCAATGTCTACGCCCGCACCAAAG
>JALSPJ010000012.1 GCA_026985995.1 Anaerolineales bacterium | reverse complement strand
CACCCACTTGCTGATGCAGCACCTGGCCGTTGGCCACCAGCAGCATGGTAGGAATGCCCCGCACGCCGAAGTGCTGGGCCCACTTGGGGTTTTCGTCGGTGTTGACTTTGGCCACAATGAGCCGGCCGGCATATTCTTTGGCAATCTTCTTCAAGATGGGGTCCACGAAGCGACACGGCGCGCACCACGGCGCCCAAAAATCGACGATGACCGGCAGGTCCGATTGCAGCACGACCTTTTCAAAAGCCGCGTCGGTCACATGGATGGGTTCCGAAATCATGAAGCGAACCTCCTCTTAGGCCGATGGCCCGGTTTCCGCCGCCGGGGCCGCCGCGGCGGGATAAAGATGATATTCGAAAGTGATGACCGCCCAGGCGGCCAGGGTGGCACTGGCCGAGCAATATTTTTCCAGGGACAGGCGAATCACCTGTTCCACATCCTTGGCGGTGAGGTTATCGCCATACACATGGTACACCAGATGCACCCGGTCGTAGACCCGGGGGTGCTCCGCGCGGCGGTGGCCGCGGATTTCGATGCGCACATCGGCCACGGGCTTGCGCTTTTTGCCCAGGATGTACACCACATCGTAGCCGCTGCAGCCGGCCACCGAAGCCAGCAAAGTTTCCATGGCGCCCAAACCGGCCTCGTCGTCGGTGCGGCCCATGAGAATGCGCCCGCCTTGTTCGTTGCGGGCCTCAAAGGCCAGGTCGCCGCGCCACTGCACCTGAAGGGTGACTGCGTCTTTGGCCATGCGTCGCTCCTGCGCGGGGGTCACATCGGGCTTGGAGTATACCCCAAAAGGGGGCTTTCGGGCAAGGCAAACGCTGCGCGGGGCTATAAAACAGCGGACGGTCAGCCTGCAACAGGCAGTAAGGGCGCGGCTCCCGCCACCCGCCAACTTCCAACCACCAACTTCCAACTTCCAACCACCAACCACCAGCCACCAGCCTCTATCCTCCGTGTCCCCGTGTGAGCCCTCAGATGTAGGAGCGCCCTCAAGGTGGACAATCCCACGGCGGGTGGGTTTTGGTACAATGAACCCCGAAACGAGCGCCTTTGCAACCCCAATGCCTGGCAGCGTCGGTTGGGCCATGTGCCCCGGGTAGGCTGCCATGGCCCTCCCTGTGGGTAGGAAGCCTCCATGAACGACCAAACCGCCCCCTCTGCGCCCAAAACCACCCACGAGCAGGCCCTGGAAGCCCTGCGCCAGGGCGACCTGCCCGAGGCGCGGCGCTTGCTCATTCGCCTGCTCAAACGGGACCCGCGCAATGTGGAATATTGGCTGCTGCTGGCCGCGGCTACCACCAACCCCAAAGAGCGGGAAGACAGCCTGCGCCAGGCCCTCAAGCTGGACCCCGACAATCCCGCCGCCCGGCGGGGCCTGGCCTTTTTCGCCGGCGAGGCCGATTTGGCCGACCCTCCCCTGGCCGTGGACCTGCGCCCGACATGGGAGCAACGCTACCGGATGCCGGCATCCGAGCGCGCGCCGTTGCAGGTGCGGGCGCTGCTGGTTCCCCTGGCCGGGCTGGTGCTGCTGATAGGCTTGCTCTTCGGCGGCTATGCCCTGTGGCAAAAAGTGCGGCCCAAGCACCTGGCCACCCTGCCCCCGGCCAACACGCCCACGGCTACCGGCACCCCGCGGCCCACCCCCACGCCGCCACCTTACACCCCCACCCCCCAGCCCTTGTGGATGCTCCTGGACGCCACCTACACCCCCACCCCGCCCTTCGTCGACACGCCCCGACCCTACGAAGCCTACCAGCGCGCGCTGCGGGCCCTGAGCCGCGAAGATTGGCCCACCGCGGTGCGCTACTTCGAGCAGCTGGTGGAACAGGAACCCACGGCCGACCTGTACTTCTATCTGGCCCTGGCCTACACTGGCGCGGGCGACCTGGACGCGGCACGGCAGGCCGTCGAACAGGCCCTGAGCCAGGACCCCGACTTCGGCCCCGCGTACCGGGCCCGGGCCTGGCTCACCATGCAAGCCTGGCGCACCCGCGCCGAACCCCCCGGCCAAGCCGACTTTGCCGCGGTGGAAGACGACCTCACCCGAGCCCTGGAGCTGGCCCCCGAGGACCCCGAAACCTACCGCGCCGCGCTGGAATATTGGCTGGTGTGGCGGCAGGACCCCGAGCGCGCCGCGCCGCTGCTCCAAACCGCGCAAGAACGCTTCCCCGACCGCCCGGCTTTGTGGGCCTACTACCGCGCCCTGCTGGCCTATTTGCAGGATGACCTGGACGCCGCGCGCGCGGCCATCGACGAATCCCTGGCCAACGATTTGACCTATTTGCCGGCGTACCTGTGGGCCGCGCGCATTGCCTACGCCCAGGGCGACCTGGACGCGGCCAAAGAAGCCATCGAGACCTACCTGCGCTACCGCCCCGACGAGCCCGAGGCCGTCTTGCTGGCCGCGCGCATCCAGCTCGCACACCCCGCGGGCGATGTGCAAGATGTGGTCCAACGCTTAGAAGCCCTCAAAACCCACCCCTCGCCCCGGGTGCAGCGAGAGCGCTATGTGCTCCTGGGCCGGGCCTATTTGCAATTGGGCGACCCCGAGGCCGCGTTGCCTTACCTCAAGCAGGCCGATGAGTGGATGCAATCCTACGAAACCGCCATGCTGGTGGCCGAAGCCGAGCGCCTCGCGGGCCGCTATGGCAACGCATTCTTGAAATATCGCGACGCGGTGGAGCGCGCCGAAACCGAGCAGCAACGCCTGACGGCCCGCTACTGGCGCGCGCGCATGCTCGTGCGCTTAGACAAACCCGACGCGGCCCAGGCCGACTGGCAGGCCATCTACGACGCGCCGCCCGAGCTGGTTCCCTGGGAGTGGCGGGCCGAAGCCGCCCAGGCTTTAGGCAAGCCCACACCCCAGCCGCCGACGCCGACGCCCACCCTTACCCCCACGGCCACCGGCCAGCCGTAAAGCCCACCCTCAGGCGCGAAGCACGCTCACCGGCCGGCATACAACACCAGCCCGGTCAAAGGCTCTTCCCACAAGCGCAGCAGCAGCGCGGGCAAAGTGGGCGGCGGTTCGCGCAGCCAAATGGCCCTGGCCGGCCGGGCCACCGCCCGCCACAAAGGGTCATAGGGCCGCCGGGGCAGCAGCAAATGCAGGCGCACCCGTTGCGGCGCCAGCATCTCGGCCCATTGGGGAACCGCGGCCAACAGCCCGCCCCGCGCGGCCCGCAGGGCCAGCCCGGCCTCGTCGGGCGGCGCGTGCAGCGGTTCCTCCCCTCCCACAAAGGCCACCAGCCCGCCCTGCATCACCCGGGCCGCCATTTGGGCCAGCAGCCAGGGCACCGTGAGGTTGATGTCCAACGCCCGGTGCCAGTCCCACTCGTCCAGGGCCCGCAAACCAGCCGCGGGGTTGGCTTCCAGCGCGTACACGATGAGGTCCAGCCGGGCCCAGTGGTCCTCGATTTGGTTGAGCAGGGCTTGCAGGGCAATCTTGCGCACCGGGTCGCCGTGCAGCAGCAAAGGCTCGGCGGCCGCGTGGGGCCGCACCTGCCCCGCGGTGGCTTCCAGGGCCCCGGGGTTGAGGTCATAGAGGGCCAGGCGAAAGCCGCGTTGGGCCAGCGCCTGGGCCAAAGTGCGGCCGGGCTCGCGGCCTGCGCCCAGCACCCAGGCCACGGGCGCGGTGGTTGCCGTGGGTTCCGTCATCAGCGCCTCCTTGTACGGCTACGGGCCGCCCACCACGCCCCGGGTCATGAAGGGCAACGCCCAGGGCCGGGGGCAGGTGGGCGGCACATGCGCGGGCACCCGGTCGGCCCGCAGCGCAAAGCCCAGATAGGGCGAAGGGTCCAGCGTGTTGGCCAGCCGGCGTTCGTCCAAAAAAGCCCCATCGGGCGCGCTGCGCACGATGGAAAAGTGCAAATGCACCCCCACAGGCACGCCCGGCGTGCCGGAGAAATTGCCCTGATAGCCCAGCAGGGTCCCGGCCGCCACGGGTTCCCCCTGCGTGCCCGGGGGGAAGGCCCCCGCGACCAGCGAACGCCCCGCGGCATCGGCCATGTGGGTGTAGTAGGTCCAAATCACCCGGCCGGGGTGCAGCGGGTCGTCATGGCGCAGGATGACGCTGGCCTTCCAGGTGGCCAGGCGGTAGAGGCGACCGGGGTACGCGGCGTACACGGGCGTTTGCCCCACGGGAGTGCCGGCGAAAATATCCAGCCCCGTGTGCCGATGGCCCGGACGGAAGGCATCGCCCCACAGGTAACCGATGTAACCCTCGGTGGGGGTGAGAAAAGGGGCCGAACCACACCGGGCCCGGGCCGGAACTCGCCAGGCCGCGTATGCCGCCGGGTTCCGCAAATAGCGCCCCAGGCGGTGGGTGCGCTGCAGCGAGGCCCGAAAACGCCAGGCCCACCAGCCCAAACCACCGGCGAGCAACAACGCGGCCAGAAGCGCGCCGCGCAGGCCGCGGCGCAACCACACAGCCACCCTCATGGCGCGGCTTCCCGTTGCAGGGGAACCAGGCGCGCGGCCGTGGCCTGCTGCAAGGCCGCGCTGGAAATTTCCAGCAAAGTGAACGCATCCCCGCCGCCGGCCCACACCACAGGGTGTTGCAGCACCGCGGGGTCCATGAGCACCGCGGCCGCGGGATGCGCGTGGGCCAGGGGCGGCACACCGCCCACGGGGTAGCCGGTATGTTGTTCCACCTCGGCCGCGGAAGCCAGACGCACCCGCTTGCGCCCTACGCCGAAATGACGGGCCAGGGCCCGATAACCGACCCGTTGCTGCCCCCGGGCGATGACCACCACCGGCTGCCCGGCGACGAAGAAAAGCAGCGTCTTGACCACCTGACCAGGGTCGATGCCCGCGGCCTGGGCCGCGGCTGCCACCGAGGGCGTGCCCTGGGGGAAGGTGTGCAACCGACCGGGAATGTGATGCTGCTGCAAGTAGGCTTCCACATCGCGCGGGGTGCGGTATGCGGCCATGGGCTGCCTCCAAATGCGTCGGCCCGGGATGCGCCAATTGTAGCACGGCCGCGGGATGGACCGCGCGGCAGGCCGCCCAGAGAAAGGAACCGCGGCTCGACGCGGATGAACGCGGAGGGACACGGAAGAAAAGAAAGTGGTAAGGGCGCACGGCGCTGCGCCCGGGGATGAAACCGCGGATACCCGTAGATAGCCGCGGATAAAACGAAAAAGCCACGGATGACCACGGATAAACATGGAAGAAAGACAGCAGGGAGCGCGGTGGGGCGACCCGACAGGTCGCCCAGAGCATGGAACCGCGTATCGACGCGGATGAACACGGATGATAATAAACTTTGGACTTTTGACCCAAAGCAAAAGCAGCCAGGGCCTGCGCCCCTCAAGGGCAGGCTTGAGCACCTTGACAAAGCACCAACCGAACCGAAAAAGTGGGTATCAGCCCTGCTTTTTGCCTGAGCGCACCACTTCTTGGCGGGGCCGGCGTTGTCGGCCCATCCCCCAGGGCCAGCCGGGGGATTTTCCGCGGGGTTTGCGCCGATGGCGTTGCCCGGCCAAACGGGCGAAAAATCCGCCCCACCCCCGCTGCACATCGCCCGGCCCTCAAGGGCGCACCGGCAGGTGCTGCTGCCAGGGGTAGCGCCCACCGGGTACCTGGTGGCGGGCCACCCAGCGCTGGATGGAGGCCAGTTGGGTCAGCGGCCACCAGTGTTCCTCCCGCCCGGCATCGGGGGCGAGGAAACGGGTGA
>JALSPJ010000011.1 GCA_026985995.1 Anaerolineales bacterium | reverse complement strand
CGGGCGCACCAGCCGGGCCGCGGCCTGCAGCAGCTGGTGTTGCAGGCGGGCGCAGCGCTGGATGTGCTTGGGGCTCCACACCCGCCGGGCCGCGGGGTCCTTGCGAAACATGCCCTCGCCAGAGCAAGGCGCATCGAGCAGCACCCGGTCGAAGGCTCCGGGCCAGCGGCGGGCCAGGCGGGCCGGCTGCTCCTGGGTGACCACGATGTGGGTCGCGCCCCAGCGGTCCAGGTTGTTGGTCAGCTCGTGCACCCGTTTGGGCTGCACATCGTTGGCCACCAGCAGGCCCTGGCCCTGCATGAGCGCGGCCAGATGGGTGGTCTTGCCACCGGGCGCGGCGGCCAGGTCCAGCACCCGTTCGCCGGGCCGGGGGGCTAAAATCTCCGCGGGGGCCATGGCACTGGGGTCCTGGATATAATACAGCCCGGCCGCATGGTAAAGGTGTTTGCCCGGTCGGGCCGGTTCCACCAGGCGGAACCCCGCGGGGCACCAGGGCACGGGGGCTAAGTCCCAGGGCGCGCGGGCCCGAAAAGCTTCTACCGAGAGTTTGAGGGTGTTGACCCGCAGGCCCACCTGGGGCGGCTGCTGCAGCGCGGCCTGATACGCGGCCCACTCGTCGGGGCCCAAAAAGGCCAACATGCGGTCCACGAACCGCGGGGGCAGCAGCGCCGCGGGCACGCTACGCTCCGATGGTGAACTCGGTTTCCGCGCGGGTGACCTCGCGCATTTCGGGCAGGGCCAGCTCCACCGGCTCGTCGTCGCCTTCGGGCAGGCGGAATTTGAAGCCCGGCGGCGGGTATTGCACCGAGGCCACCACCCGGTAACGGCCTTGCGGTGCGTCTTCCCGCAGGTAAAGGACGAAGTCCATGCGCGGGTTGAGGGGTTCCACGATGCTCAAATGGCCAACTATCTGTCCCTGGGCGTTGAGAATGTCCAGCTCGATGTGGGGGCGTTGCTCGTAGGGCGAGAGCACCAGGTAGACCCGCACCCGATGGTGCGACAACACCTCGGCCCGCAGTTCGCGCACCTCCACCTGGTCGGGAGGGCGTTTGGGGTCGTTGGGGTCGTCAAAGAAAAACTGAAACTCGGGCGGCAGGGGATGCAACGGCAATTCGCTCATGGGCACACTCCTGAGGGTGAAGGCCCTTCATTATACAACAGGCCGGGGGAAGCGCGCGGCGGGTCAGGCGCGCGGTGGGGTAGGCAGGGGCTGGTCTTCGTCCGCGGCTTTGAGCAGGGCCCAGGCGGCGTGCAAGCGCGGGGGCAACGCGGTGGGTGCAGGGTCGTGGTGATGGGCGATGAGCAGGGCCACGGCTTCGTCCGCGCCGGCCTGCCGGGCCCAGGTCGCGCCCCAGGTGGGGTGTTGTTCGGCCACCACGAACGCGGTGCGCCACCCCCGGGGCGGCCCCTGGCCCCAGGCCCGGGCGCGCGCGGGGCAGCAGGCGCGGCCCAGCACGGCCGCGATGCGCTGCCACAGCCGCAAGGGTACCCGGGCCTTGCCCACATCGTGCAGCAGCGCGGCCTGCTGCGCGGTGCGGTCGCCGCCGGCAGCTCGCACCCGCTGCCACACTTCCAGCGCGTGGGCCTGGTCGGGCCGGGCCTGTCGCGCGAATAGAACCCACAGGCGGGGGCCCAGCACCTGCCGCGCGGCGGCCAAATCGCGGGGCTTGGGACGGGCCCACAACGCGCGCCAGGTCTGCCGCAGCCGGTGCCGCAGCCGGTTCCACCACCAAGCCGGCATGGCCCACCTCAACCCAGGAGCGCGAACAGGCCCTGCAGCAAGGCCCGCGCCGGCCACACCACCAGCCAGGTGAGCACCGGCAGCCCGAAGCGGGGCAGCACCCAAAACAGGGCCAGGAAGACCAGCAAGGCGTAGCGTTCCAGGGGCGCGAAGTATTGCGCCCACGCCCGGGGGAAGAGCTCGCGCACGATGTGCGAGCCGTCCAGGGGTGGCAGGGGCAGCAGATTGAAGAAGGCCAACAGCGCGTTGAACCAGGCGAACTGCAGCAACACCCGGGGGAAGGCCGACACGGGCCAGGGCGGCAGCACGCCCAACGCGGTGACCAGCACGGCCAAGGACAGGTTGGCCGCGGGCCCGGCCAGGGCCACCAGCAGGGGCCCGCGCGGGTGGCCGCGGCGCACCGCGGCGGGCGAAAAGGGCACCGGTTTGGCCCAGCCAAAGCCGGTGAGCAGCAGGAACAGCGCGCCCCACGGGTCGATGTGCGCCCGGGGGTCCAGGGTCAGGCGGCCTTGCCAGCGGGGTGTGTCGTCGCCCAAACGTACCGCGGTCCAGGCATGGGCAAACTCGTGCATCGGCAGGGCGACGAGGATGACGGCGATCAGGGCGACGAAGTCTTCCCACGAAGTGAAGGGCATGGGGGCTCCTTGGGGGAGGGGGTGGAAGTTGGTGGTTGGTGGGTGGTGGTTAGAAGTTGGTAGTTTGAGGTTAGAGGCTGGTGGTTGGAAGGTGGCGGGCCGCGCGTGGCTCCCTGCTGTCTGCTGACCGCTGACTGCTGTCGTTCATCCGCGGTTACATCCCCACGGCGCAGCACGCTGCGCCCCTACCGGGCCGGGCGCACCGCCGTGCGCCTCTACCGCGCTCCCTGCTCCCCGCTCCCTGCTATTATACCATCCAGCCCCGTGGTACAATCCCGGGCGTGCGCGGGCAGCCCGCGCGCATCTCTCCTCGCGGGGAAGGCCATGCACGAAGACCCTCGGTCGTCGACACGCCCTGCGCCTCACGCTGCAGCGCCCGGCCTACGCGGACGCGGGTTCCTCTGGTGGACCGCGCTGGGCCTGGTGGCGGTGCTGCTGGTCGCCGGCTATTTGCGCAGCCTGGGCCGCAATTGGGACGCGGCCAGCCGGGGCCTGCACCCCGATGAGCGCTTTTTGGCCAGCGTGCTCTACAGCATCGAATTCCCCACGGACCCGGGGCTGTATTTCGACACCGACCGCTCGCCCCTCAACCCCGAAAACCGGGGCTTTGGGTTCTATGTCTACGGCACCCTGCCCCTGTTCTTCATTCGCGCCGTCTACGATATGTGGAACGCGTGGCAGCCGCCCGCGCCGTCGTTTTACGAAGTGGGGCGCTGGCTTTCCACCCTGATAGACCTGGGCACGGTGCTGCTGGTGTTCGCGGTGGGTCGGCAGCTCTACAACGAGCGCACCGGCCTGCTGGCCGCGGCCTTCTATGCCCTGGCCGTCATGCCCATCCAGCAGTCCCACTATCTGACCTTTGACAATTATGTCACCTTCTTCACCTTCGCCGCGCTGGCCCTGGCCTTGCGCATCGTGCGCGCGGCCGCGCCGCGGGCCCTGGATGCGGCCTGGTTCGGCCTGATGGTGGGCATGGCCATGGCTTCCAAAGTGAGCGCCGCGCCCGTGGCCGGGCTGTTGCCCCTGGCCCTGGCCCTGCGTTGGTGGCGCGCCGCGCCCGAGCGCCGGGCCGCGGAGGCCGAACGCGGGCTGCACTGGCTGCTGGTGGCCGGCGCGGTGGCCTTCCTCACTTTTCGGGTGCTGCAGCCTTACGCCTTCCGCGGCCCCCATCTGTGGAACATCGCCCCCAACCCCCGCTGGATTGCCAATCTGCAAGCCCTCAAAGTGCAGGCCAGCGGCGAGGCCGATTTCCCCCCGGCCATGCAGTGGGCGCGCCGGCCCGTGTGGTATGGCCTGGAAAACCTGGTGCGCTGGGGCCTGGGCTGGCCCCTGGGCCTGAGCGCGCTGCTGGCCCTGGCGGTGTGGGCCGGTCGCGCGCTGCAGCGCCCCACGCGCGGCGACCTGCTGTTGGGCCTGTGGACCGCGGGCTACTTGGCCTGGCAATCCGCGCTGTGGAACCCCACCATGCGCTACTTTTTGCCCGCCTACCCCGGTTTGGCGTTGCTGGCCGCGGCCTGGTGGAACCGACGCCTGACCGGGGGCCGCGGGGCTTCCGCCGGGGCCGCGCCGGGGGCCGGGGGCCGGTGGGCCCGCCTGGGGCCCTGGTTGTGGCGCGCGGGGTGGGTGTTGACCTTGCTGACCACCGCGGCCTGGGCCTGGGCCTTCACCCGCATCTACACCCGGCCCCACACCCGCATCGCGGCCAGCCGCTGGTTCCTGCAGCACATGCCCCCCGCGGTGGCGCTGGAAATCGAAACCCCCGACGGCCAGCGGCCGTGGGAGCCCGTGCCCTATCCGCCGGATTTTGCCCTGACCCCCGAGGCGGCCTGGCGCACCGCCTGGGAACCCCGACACTCGGGCGTGCTGCGGGCCGTGCTGCTTTACCGGCTGCGGCCCGATGCCCAGGCCCTGGGCGCCACGCTGACCGTGCGGTTGGAAGACGTCCAGGCCGCGTCCCTGGCCGTGGCCCGCAGCGCGGTCGCGCCCAACGACCCGGGCCGCACGCCGCCCACGCCCCGGCGCATTCCCTTTTCCGCGGCCCTGCCCGTGCAGGCCGGGCAGCGCTACACCCTCGTCTTGCAGCTGGACCGGGGCCAGCTGGTGCTGGAGGGCACCCGGGTGCTCAACGAAACTTCGTGGGACGACGGCCTGCCCCTGCGGGTCGACGGCTACGACCCCTTTGGCGGCTTTTACACCGGCCTGCCGGCCCTGGAAATGTATTGGGACGACAACGAAGACAAGCGCCAGCGGTTCTACGAGCTGCTCGACCAGGCCGATGTGCTGCTCATCACTTCCAGCCGCCAGTGGGGCAGCCTGCCCCGCCTGCCCGAGCGTTATCCCCTGGTCACGGCCTACTACAGCCACCTCATGGGCTGCCCACCCACCGAAAGCATCGAAGCCTGCTACAACCGGGCGCAGGTGGGCATGTTCCGGGGCCGTTTGGGTTTCGACCTGGTCGCGGTGTTCGAATCGCCGCCCACTTTGGGGCCCTGGCGCATCAACGACCAGCCCGCGGACGAAGCCTTCACCGTGTACGACCACCCCAAGGTCTTCGTCTTTCGCAAGCGGTCCGATTACGACCCCGACCGGGTGCGCGCACTGCTGGGCGCGGTGGACCTGACCTATGTGGTGCATGTGCTGCCCGGCAAGGCCAAGCCCTACCCCGAAAACCTGCTGCTGCCGCCTCACTTGTGGGCCCGGCAAACTTTGGGCGGCACCTGGCGGGCCCTGTTTCCGCCTGAGGGTCTGCTCAACCGCTACCCGGCCCTGGCCGTGGCGGCCTGGTATGCGTTCATCGGCCTGCTGGGCCTGCTCGCGTTGCCCTGGATGCGTTGGCCCTTCCACCGCCTGCCCGACCGGGGTTGGCCCGTGGCCCGCCTGGCCGGGATGCTGCTGCTGGCCTGGCTGGCCTGGTGGGCCGGGTTCGTGGGCCTGGCCATCACCCCGCGGCTGCTGTGGGGCCTCGTGGCCGTGGGCGTAGCAGCCGCGGCCTGGAGCTATGGCCGCCACCGCCGCGATTGGGCCGCATGGCTGCGCCGCGCCTGGCCCTCACTATTGCGGGTCGAAGCCCTCTACCTGGCGCTGTTCGCCCTGGACCTGCTCATTCGCTACCTCAACCCCGACCTGTGGCACCCCTGGAAGGGCGGCGAAAAGCCCATGGATTTCGCCTACTTCAACGCGGTGCTCAAAAGCACCGTGGTGCCGCCTTACGACCCCTGGTTCGCCAAAGGCTTCATCAACTACTACTACTGGGGCTTCGCGCTGGTGGGGATGCCGGTCAAGGCTCTGGGCATCAAACCCGCGGTGGCCTACAACCTCATTTTGCCCACCCTGTTCGCCGGCGTGGGCGTGGGCGCGTTTGCCCTGGCCCGGGGGCTGGTGGCCGCGCAACCCCGCTGGCGGGCCAAAGCCACCTGGGCCGGCCTGGCCGCGGCCGTGGGCACGGTGCTGTTGGGCAATTTGGGCACGGTGCGCATGATTTGGCACGGCCTGTTGCGCTTGGGCCTGGGCGGCGGGCCCTTGCCCGAGCACCTCAGCCCCCTGGAGATGCTGCCCCTGGCCCTGCACGGCCTGCTGCGCCTGCTGGCCGGCGAGCCCTTGCCTTACATCGCCGGCGATTGGTACTGGTTCCCCAGCCGCATCATTCCCGCGCCGGGCAGCATCGAGCCCATCACCGAGTTCCCCTTCTTCACCTTCCTCTACGCCGACCTGCACGCGCACATGATTGCCTTAGGCGTGACCTTGCTGGCGTTGCTGTGGGCCTGGGCCGTGGTGCGTCTGGCGCAGCAAGGGGGGCTGGGGGAAGGGCTCCGCGGGTGGGCCGGGCTGCGCCGCGGGGCCGGGCTGCTCTTTTGGGGTGGCCTGGTGGTGGGCGCGCTGCGGGCCATCAACACCTGGGATTATCCCACCTACCTGCTGCTGGCCGCGCTGGCCTTGGGCTACGCCTGGGTGTGGGTGCGCCGGCCCCGGCCGCGCCATCCCTGGGGCTGGGCCGAACGCGTCGCGGGGGCCGCGCTGTTGGCCGTGGCCCTCTATGGCCTCACCGTGCTGCTGTGGCAGCCCTACCTGCACTGGTATGCCCAGGGCTATGCCCGGGTCACCCTGTGGTGGGGGCCCACCACGCCCTTGAGCGCCTACTTCTGGCATTGGGGACTGTTCTACTTCGTCACCATGACCTGGCTGGGCCTGCTGCTTTACCAGTGGCTGGCCGAAACCCCCGCGGCCCAGGGCCTGCGCTGGTGGCGGGCGTGGGGGCGCTGGGCCGTGGCCGGGGCCGGGTTCGTCGCGCTGGTGGGCCCCGCGGTGGTGCAAAGCCTGTACCGCACCCCCGTGGGCTGGGTGACCCTGCCGCCCCTGGTGCTCAGCGCGGGGCTGCTCTTGCGCCCCCGGCAGAACCACGCCACCCGCTTCGCACTCACCCTGTTGGCCGCGGCCCTGAGCCTCACCCTCATGGTGGAAATCATCGTCCTGGTGGGCGACCTGGAGCGCATGAATACGGTCTTCAAGTTCTATTTGCAGGCCTGGGTGCTCTGGGCCGCCGCGGCCGGCGTGGCGCTGGGCCATATTTGGAGCGTGCTGCCCCGCTGGCCGGGCCGCTGGCAAAGCGCCTGGAGCAGCGCGTTTTTGGCCCTGGCCTTTGGCGCGGCCCTGTTCCCCTGGCTGGGCACCTTGGATAAAGTGCGGGACCGCATGGCCCCCGAAGCGCCCCACACCTTAGACGGTCAGGCCTACATGGCCTACGCGCAATATTACGCGCCCACCGGCCTGCTCGACCTGAGCGAAGATTACCGGGCCATCCAATGGCTGCTGACCCATGTGGAGGGCAGTCCGGTCATCGTCGAGGCCAACACGGTGGAATACCAGTGGGGCAGTCGTATTGCCATCAACACCGGCCTGCCGGCCATCGTGGGGTGGAACTGGCACCAACGCCAGCAGCGGGGCGTCATCGTGCCCGCGGATTGGGTCACCAACCGCATCGGTGAAGTGGCCGCCTTCTACACCACTACCGAGCGGGCGTGGGTGCTGGACTTTCTGCGGCGTCACGAGGTGCAGTACATCATCCTGGGCCAGCTGGAGCGTCAAACTTACCCTGAACCGGGGCTGGAGAAGTTCCGCCTGTGGGAAGGGGATTTGTGGACCGAGGTGTATCGCGACGGCGCGACGGTGATCTACCGGGTGCGGGAACCCTTACCCACGCGCTGACCAACAGCGCCGCAGGCCATGAGGGGGCTGCGCCCGGGGGCTGAAACCGCGGATGCACGACAGCAGACAGCGGTCAGCAGGGCGCACGGTAGGGGCGCCCCGGCTGGTCGCCCGCCGCGGTGGGGGCGCACGGCGGCGCGCCCGGGAAGGGGGCCGCGGATGGACGCGGATAGACGCGGATGAAAAAGAGCAGACAGCGGTGAGCAGGGAGCAGGGCGCACGGTAGGGGCGACCCGGTTGGTCGCCCGCCGCGGTCGGGGCGCACGGCGGCGCGCCCGGGGGAAGCAGGCCGCGGATGGACGCGGATAGACGCGGATGAAAAAGAGCAGACAGCGGTGAGCAGGGAGCAGGGCGCACGGTAGGGGCGCCCCGGCTGGTCGCCCGCCGCGGTCGGGGCGCACGGCGGCGCGCCCAGGGGAAGCAGGCCGCGGATGGACGCGGATGAAAAAGAGCGGTGAGCGGCCAGCAGACAGCAGGGAGCCACGCGCGGCCCTCGCCACCCGCCAACTACCACCCACCACCCACCAACTTCCAACTTCTCCCCCTCCGCGTTCTCCGTGTCTTCGGGTGAGCCCTCATCCCAAAGCCAAAGCCGCCCGCGCGGGCCCCGGTTCAAAATCGGAACAGACGGACCAGCCGGCCGCGCGAGCCTGCCGGGCCCAGGGAGAGGGTTTGGCAGCCCGCGGCGCGCGGCCGGTCTTGGCGGAGCCTTTCCCCCAAACCTCAAATGAAGATGATTTGCGCGCCCTCGGTTTTGTCGATGAAGTCGCCGGCGGTGACGATTTCCACACCGTCCATGAAGTCGTCTTGGGTCAGGCCCATCATGTCCACGGTCATCTTGCAGGCGTAGAGTTTGGCGCCCGCATCTTGCAGCATTTGCAGGAATTCGGAGATGGGCGGCACTTCGAGTTCTTCCATTTTCTTGCGCATGAGCGCGGTGGCCACCTCGGTCATGCCGGGCAGCACGCCCATGATTTGCGGGATGCCGATGTCGACGGGCAGGCCCATCATGCCGGTGCGCATGCCGGCGATGCCCACGGGGGGCAGCTTGAGGCGGTCCATGGTCTTCTTGCGAATGATGTCGAGGCCCCAAAAGGTGAAGAAGATGGTCACATCCACGCCGTTGCCCAGCGCGGCCCAGCCCATGATGAGGGCCGGGTAGGCCATGTCGAGATTGCCTTTGGAGCAGATGAAGGCCATGTGGCGGTTTTCGCTCATTGCACACCTCCGGCGAGGGGAAGGGGCGGCCCGCAGGCCGCCCCGCGCGGCTCAGATGCAGCCTTCGGGCTTTTTGAGGCCGGCAATTTTGGCCACTCGCTTGGCCGGCCCCTTGGGGAAGAGCTGGAACAGTTCTTTGGTGGAAATGCCGGTGCCTACGGAAATCTGGCGCAGGGTGGGGGATTTGCCCGTTTCCGCGGCCTTTTGGCGGCAAAAGTTGATGACTTGCCAATGCTTTTCGGTCAGCTGGATGCCCTCCCGGGCGGCGATGGCTTCGGCCAGCTCGGGGGTCCAATCGTCGGGGTTGACCAGATACCCCTCGGCGTCAAAGGCGACGGTGGACAGGATGTCGTCGGACATGGCAAACCTCCAGCAAAAGGGATTAGGCTAAGGCTTTGGCCAGGTGGATGAGACGCTGTAGCCCGCGGCGCACTTCGGGGTCCTGTAGGGCCCGCAGGAGTTGCCACATGGAGGGCGCGGCGTCCGTGGGGTCTTCCTGGGCCAGGGTTTGGGCCGCGCGTTGCAGACGCTGCAGCAGCGCGGGTTGGGTGGCGGCCCGCAGCAAGGCGGCCAGCGCATCGGCCTGGTCGCCCAGCCGTTCCAAATCCTCCGGCGAAAGCGCGGCCGCCAGCCGCTCGGTGGTCTTCCAGCCCTGCTGGGCCAGGGCGAACAGCCCGGCCCGCTCCAGGCGGTCGAGTTCCTCGACCATCTGGTTGAACATGGGCTTCATGAGGCGATTGAGTTCATCGCCCAGTCCCATGAGGGCTTCCAGGTGGTCCAGGGCCTTGAGCAAGAGGTGGGTGTCCCGCAACAGACGCTTGACCAAAAAGAGCAGGTCTTCGAGTTGAAAATCCATGCCGATTTCGGCCAGCTCGTCAATGGCCAGGCGGAACATTTGATTGCCGATGGGGATGAGGTCGCGCTTGAGCTCGTCGCGCTCTTGCTGACGGCGCTCCTGGTCTTCAACAAAACGCTCAATGCGCTCCAACTTGGCCATGAGCTGGGCGTATTGTTCGGGGGTGAGGGTTGATGCCTGGGTCATGGTGGCCTCCTACACCCATTTGCCGGCCATGCTCATTTGCGATTCAAAGGGCATGTCGCCGCCCTTGAGCAGCACATTCCAGTAGAACCAGCGGAAGAGCATCTTGCCCCAGTGATTGACATGGGATTCTTTGAGCAAGGAGAAGGGACCGATGCCGGGCAAGGGGTATTTGCCGGGCAGGGGTTCGACCTCGTAGTTGAAGTCGATGAGAATGCCCTTGTCGAAGCCGGATTCGATGAAGCAATTGGCGTGGCCGTCGAATTTAGGCAGGGGCTCCAGGCCTTCCATATGACGCAGCAGGTTTTCGACCACCACATCGAGCATGAAGTGGGCCACGGAACCGGCCTTGGAAGTGGGCGCGTTGCCGGCATCGCCGATGACCCAGATGTTCTCCCACTGGGTGGATTGCAGGGTGTGCTTGTCGATGGGCACGAAGCCCAGCTCATCGCCCAGGCCTGATTCGCGGATGACCCGCGCGCCGGTGTTGACGGGCACCGAGACCAGCAGGTCGTATTCCACTTCCTGCCCGTCATAGGAGCGAATGACCTGCTTGCCGGTGTCGACTTCCATGAGGTAGAAATCGGGCACCAGGTGGATGTGCCGCTCTTCGAGCATGTTGCCCAAAATGGCGGAGGCCCGGGGCTTGGTGAACGCGCCGGGCAGGGGGGTGGTGTAGACGATTTCGACTTTGTCGCGAATGCCCCGCTCGTGGAAGAACCAGTCGGCCAGGAAGAGGAACTCCAGGGGCGCGACGGGGCACTTGATGGGCATCTCGGCCACATTGAGGACCAGCCGACCGCCCTTCCAGAATTTGAGGAATTTGGCCAGCTGCACTGCGCCTTCGAGGCTGTAGAAGGTGAAAATGTTCTTCATCCACGCGCCGCCATCGACCAGGCCGGGCGTCTCCTCGGGGTGAATGTGGCTGCCGGTGGCGATGACCAGATAGTCGTAGTAGATGGCCCGGCCATCGGAGCCCAGCAGGACCCGATTTTTGTCGGGTTCGATGCGCTCGACCTCGGCGAAGCGCACTTCCACCGTGGGGGGCAGGAAGTTGCGCTTGGGCCGCACCACATCGCTGGCGGCGTACATCCCGAAGGGGATGAAGAGGAAGCCGGGCTGGTAATAGTGCTTCTCGTCACGATCGATGACGATAATGCGCCATTCGTTGAGGTCCAGATGGTGGGCCATCTTGTTGGCCACCATGGTACCGCCGGTTCCGGCGCCTAAAATGAGCAGGGTTTTGGCCATGATTGGCTGCCTCCGAGGGGGATTATACGCTTTTGCGCATGTATGTACTTGAACTGTATCAAAAGGCTTATCATTCGTATAGTGCCAAATGTCACGAGAAGCGACAGCAACACAATATCTCATGTGAAGTTAATCTCAATGGCAGGGAGCAACGAGCAGGGAGCGGGGAGCGCAGTAGGGGCGACCCGGCTGGTCGCCCGCCACGGTAGGGGCGCACAGCGGCGCGCCGGGGGAGATGAAACCGCGGATGCACGCGGATAACCGCGGATAAAGAAGAAACCACGGATGAGCACGGATGGACACGGAAAAAAGACGGCAGAGAGCGCAGTAGGGACGACCCGGCTGGTCGCCCGCCACGGTAGGGGCGCCGTGTGCTGCGCCCAGGATGGAAGAAACCGCGGATGGACGCGGATAAACGCGGATGAAAAAGAGCAGACAGCGGTGAGCAGGGAGTGGGGAGCACGGTAGGGGCGGCCCGGCTGGTCGCCCAGGAATAAAACCGCGGATGGACGCGGATAAACGCGGATAAGACGGAAAAACCGCGGATGAACACGGAAAAACACGGATGGACACGGAAGACAGACAGCAGGGAGTGGTGAGCAGAGAGCGCGGTGAGCAGGGAGCAAGCGCGCCCCCTGCCAACCTCCAACCGCTAACGGCCAACCTCTCCCCTTCCTACGACACGCCAGCCCGCGGCTTGCCAGGCGGCTTCCGCGGCCTGGGCCTGCGCTGCCCGCACGAAGATGTAGTCCGTGTCGAAGGTGCTCACCGCCAGCAGGGAAATGCCCGCCTGGGCCAGGGCCTGGGCCAGCTCGGCCAGGATGCCCACCAGCTCGAAGGCCAGGGGCCCCTGCACCCGCCACCCGCGCCGGTGGGGCTCGCCGCGCGCGCCCGCGGGCCTGGGAACCGACGACGGCAGCAGCAAACTCACCTCGGCCTCGGTGCGGGCCACGCCAGGTCTGGAGCTCGGTGTCGGGGTCGAGAGGACTCGGGTGTCGGGTTGCGAGCTCATATCTCGTTTTTTAGCTGCCTCCGTTGCGACCGGCCTGACGCTTTTGCGTTTGTTGCATTGCCTCCCTCTCAATTGAGCGCTCGAGGCGAATTTATGACAAGTTTATCCTTGCGCTTACTAGATAAAATACACTCTCGAAAGCATGGAGCGGTGATTACCCGCATCTCTATCGCGCCTCTATTTTGCCCTCGGCTCCCCCGAGTTTCAAAGAATAAACAGCCATGAATCTGGGGTAAGACGAGTATACATGGGATGTTGTAAACTTATGGGCAATCACCGGGCATAGAGTCTTGACAAAGAGCGGGGGGGGTAAAATGATTTTTGTATTGGGATTGGACAATCACCACAAAAGTTTAGGAGGGGAAAAGATGAAAAAACTGCTCTTGCTTTGGCCCTTTTTCGCGCTCATCGCGGGAACGGCCTTTACGTCCACCCCTTTGTGTTCGGGTAGTGGATGTAATGGATTGGATCCTCATACTACACGATGTGATCTACAAGCAATCACTTGGGAACATCGTTCTATTTCCAATGGTTTAGTCGAGCTTCGCTTCTCTATGTCTTGCAACACCCTTTGGGGACGGACCACCAACAGCACTGGATGGCACTATGCTCAATCTACTCTAGCTTATTGGGTGTGGTGGGAAGGTGCAAATACTTACCTTTATTACCGCAATACACCTGCAGAGATTGGTCCAGGCAGTGTTGTTTACACTGCCCAATACTATGATCCTGTACCTGAATCGGCTTGGAACGCTTGTGGGAATCTTTCTACTTCTCATATCACTTATCCTGTATTATATGGATGTACATCTCATTAGAAAAAGGTTGAAAGGAGGGGAAGATGTCCCAATTCACAAAACAACGACATTTGGCCACCAGGGTTCTATGGCTCAGCGTCTTACTGGGGGGCCTGGTCCTATGGTTTTTTCAACGCCAGAGCACGGTGAAAGCTGTGCCCAATCCGCCGGCCCTCCTGAAGGTCCAGCCCACCGTTGAAAAGCATTTCTACCCTACGCGCACTACGGAAACCGGCAAAATCATCATGTTGGAAAATCCTTCCGCACCTACCCTGCCTACCTTGAAGGTCCCACGGGAGGTGCAGGTCGCCGGGACCACTGTGCGCTTGGAAGCATTGGACACCCAGGCTTTGTCTCAAGGGCGAGTCGATGTCCAGGTATGCTTTTCGCTACCCTCGGGCTCCATGGACTGGATGATCGGCGACGCCTGGCTTGAGACTACGACAGGTTCGTGGCCCCTCTTTCAAGGGATTATGCTGCGCTATGAAAAGACCCCTGACGGCCGTGTATGGCGTTGCGAAAGCCTCACCTTTAAAGCACCTCAGGCCCGGCGAGAAAACCAACCAATCTTTACCCGCCTGGTCATTGCCTCGCTGTTCGGCCCTCGTAGTGAACAACCCGACTGCCATGCGGTGCAGCGAGCTCTTGCGCCATCGGGTATTCGGATCGCGCCTATACAAGAAGAAGGCCTGGGTGGCTGCCGGGTCGTGGGCAAACCCGCCGACATGACCCAAGAGGAAGCCGAAGCCAGGGTGGCCGAGCTGCTTCTCCCTCAACGCCAGGGGCCCTGGGTGTTTGATCTGCGGCCCTGAAGCAAAGCCACCGCAACGACTTTGGTTCACCCTGGTCGGACCTTGTGTGGCAGGTAATCGCATAACATGAGGCCCCCGGCCGTCTTATGCCCCCGCGACGCGCCAGCCCGCGGCTTGCCAGGCGGCTTCCGCGGCCTGGGCCTGCGCTGCCCGCACGAAGATGTAGTCCGTGTCGAAGGTGCTCACCGCCAGCAGAGGAATGCCCGCCTGGGCCAGGGTCTGAGCCAGTTCGGCCAGGATGCCCACCAAGTCGAAGGCCAGGGGCCCCTGCACCCGCCACCCGCGCCAGTGGGGCTCGCCGCGCGCGCCCGCGGGGCCGGGAACCGACGACGGCAGCAGCAAACTCACCTCGGCCTCGGTGCGGGCCAAAAACGCGCAGGGTGCGTTCAAGGCCGCGGCGGGCCAGGGGCTGCCCGCGGGCAAGCGCCACAGGGTGAAGTCAGGGGCCAGGGGTTCCAAAACGCGTTGCGCCACGAACCACCTCCCGGGTCGGGTAGGACCGCCAGGGTATCGGGCGTGCCGGGGCCTTGCCTGGCACCTTTCCCCGGCTTTTTCGCTGACGCGTTTCACCCCCGGACCCGCGGCCCCAACATCCTGGGGCGCGCGGAAACCGGGGGTGAGGATGTCCAACCATGGCATGAGGCACCAACGCCTCGCGACGCGAGCAACGCGGCGCGGCTCAGCGGCCCTCGGGCGCGTTGTCGAGGATTTGCTCGATGCGCTCGAGCACTTCGTCGGTCAGCTTGTCCACGGCCTCGGCCGCGGCGATGTTCTCTTCCAGCTGATACATCTTGGTCGCGCCGGTGATGACCGCGCTGACCTCGGGCACCCGCAACAGCCAGGCAATGGCCAGCTGCGCGGTGCTGATTCCCAATTCATTGGCCACTTCGGTCAAGGCCCGCACTTTGGCGATGCGTTCGGGGGTGATGTAGTCCCGCATCCAGGCCATGTTTTCCAGGCTGGCCCGGCTGCCTTCGGGAATGCCTTCGTTGTACTTCCCCGTCAGAATGCCGTAGAAGAGGGGGCTCCAGGTGGTCAGGCCAATGCCCAGGTCCCGGGCCACGGGCACCAGGTCCACTTCCACCCGCCGGCGGTGGAACATGTTGTATTGCGGCTGCTCGACCACCGGCGGGGCCCAGTGATTTTCCCGGGCGATGGCCCAGGCGCGGGTAATTTGGGCCGCGGTCCACTCCGAAGTGCCCCAATACAAAATCTTGCCCTGGCGGATGAGGGTGTCCATGGTGTAGACCACTTCCTCCAGGGGCGTGTCGGGGTCAAAGCGGTGGCAATAGTAGATATCCAGATAATCCAGGCCCAAGCGCTTCAGCGAGGCGTGGATGGATTCCATGATGTGCTTACGGGAGAGGCCCCGTCCATTGGGACCGGGCATGGTGGGCCAGAAAACTTTGCTGGAGATGACCAGAGCCTCCCGGGGCAGGCCTTGAATGGCCTTCCCCATAAGGATTTCGGCCTGACCTTTGGCGTAGACATCGGCGTTGTCGAAGAAGTTGACGCCCAAATCGAAGGCGCGGTGGATGAGCTCCCGGGCTTCTTTTTCGCCCAACTGGTTGCCAAAGGTCACCCACGCGCCGTAGGCGATTTCGCTGACTTTGAGCCCGCTGGCATGACCCAAACGGCGATAGCGCATAGCAAGCCTCCTATAGGGGAATGATGAAGATGCTGCCAGTTTTATTATAGCCGCCACGCGGCCCGGCGCATAAAGAATTTGATGAAAAAAGAAAAGGCCGCCTCGAGCGAGGCGACCGCGACCTGTATATCGGCGGGCATTACGATGAGGGTGTGGGCGAAGGCCCGGCCGGTTGTGGCGGTTGGGATTGCGGCGGCTGTTGCAACCCGCGCAGCAGCTGCTGCAATTGCACCTTCAAAGTCGGCGGCAGGTCCGGGTCCGTGGGCACATAAGGCTTCCACCAATCGTAAATTTCGACCTCGGCCTGCGCGCGCGTCTCCTGCAGCCACTCCCGAAAGGCTTTGTCCTTGGCGGCCTCCAGGCGTTGGGCGGTCATGGGGCGTTCCTCGTGGCCCAGCACCTGGATGATGTGCCAGCCAAAGGCCGTTTGCACCGGCTCGCTGATTTGCCCCACCTCGAGGTCAAACGCGGCCTGCTCGAATTCGGGCACCATTACCCCGCGGCCAAACCAGCCCAAATCGCCGCCCTGGGGAGCGCTGCCCGGGTCCTGGGAATACTCCTCGGCCAGGGCCGCGAAATCTTCCCCGGCCTGAAGCTTTTGCAGCACTTCGCGGGCCGTTTCTTCGTCGTCCACCAGAATGTGCCGCGCCCACACTTGCTCTTCGGTGGTGGGCACATCCGCGGTGATGAGGTCCCGCAGTTTTTGGCGATAGAGTTGCACCCGCATGACGGCTTTGAGCTCGTCGTAGGAAATGCCGGCCTGGGCCAGCCACTCGTCGAGGCGCTGCTGGTAGGCCTCGCGGGTGAAGGGCGTGGGCGAAGGCTTAGGGGTCGGGCTGGCCTCGGGTGTGGCCGTAGCCGTCGGTTCCCCAGCGGGCGTGGCGGTGGGCGTGGCAGTAGGCGTAGGCGTGGCCGTGGGGCCCAGCAGCGCGCGCTGGGTGGCCGAAAGGGTGGGCGTAGGCCACGGCGTGAAGGTCGGCGAGGGGGTGGGCGTGCCCTGGGCGAAGAAGCCAAAGGCCTCTTCGATGGCCTGCTCGACCTCGGCATCGGTGACCTCGATGCCCCGCTTGCGGGCCTCTTGGACGATGAGGGTTTCGTCCACCATCACATCCAGCACCTGCTGGCCCAGTCCTTCCGCGTTTTCCAGCCGGTTGAACACGGTTTGCAGCTGGGGCAGGAACTGGTTGAGCATATCGGGCTGACTGCTGAAGATTTGGAAAAACGAGAGGTAGTAATTGACCTGGTTGATGAGGGTCATGCGTTCGACCCGCACGCGCGCCTGAAACTGGCGCAAGGTGATGGGCTCGCCGTTGACTTTGGCCACCGCGCGGTCGGGCAGCAGCACATATTGCCACACCAGCCCGGCCACCAGCAGCAAGAGCACCAGGGCCACGATGCCGGCGATAATGCGGTAAACCAGCTGCTTCTGGCTTTCCACCCGGCGGTTGTAGTGTTGGAACTTACGGCCTTTTTCCAGAACTTTTGCTCGTTTGCTCATTTTGCAGCCTCGCCGCCAAAGGGGGGATGGGCAACGATAGGGGCGGCCGTTGCGCGGGGCCGCCCCTGTGAGTGCCGGTGAGGAACCTCACGGAAAGGCGCGCGTCAGCGCAACCGCACTTCGGCCACAAAGGGCAGCAGGGCCAAATGGCGGGCCCGCTTGATGGCCCGGGCCAGCTGGCGCTGGTGCTTGGCGCAGGTGCCGGTTTGCTTGCGGCTTTTGATTTTGGCGTCGTCGGTCAGGTAACGCTTGAGCAGCTCGACATTCTTATAGTCGATGTGCTCGATTTTCTCGACGCAGAAATAACACACGCGCGGGCGGGCATAAAAGCGCCGCCGGGCGGCATTCTGGCTTGCCACGGGTCACCTCCTGCACAGGAATACCGGCGCCGTTCAGGCTTCCGGCGTCTCTTCCTCCGCGCTGCTTTCGGCGGAGAGTTCGGTCGTGGGGGAAGTCAGGTCCTCGTCTTCGGCCTGGTGGCCGTCCTGGCCCAGCATGTCGGTGTGGCCGCTCAGGCGTCGGCGATTGCCCAAGATAATCATCTCGCTGGCGACAATCTCGACGGAATACCGGCGCTGACCGTTGGCGTCTTCCCAGCGGCGGGTTTTGAGGCGGCCCTCGATGTACACCTGCTCGCCTTTGGTGAGGAACTGTTTGCAAATTTCGGCCAGGCTGCCCCAGGCCACCACATTGAACCATTCGGTTTCACTGCGGCGTTCGCCGGCCGCGGTGTTCCAATAGCGGGTGGTTGCAACCGGGAAAGTGGCGACCGCTTGTCCCGAAGGGGTGTAGCGCAGGTCCGGGTCGCGTCCCAGGCGACCGATAATCATGACTTTGTTCAACCCTCGCCGCATCGTCCTTACTCCTTACACATAGGCGGGATACTGAAGCGTAGCGCGTTCAGGCCTCGTCACGGCGCACGAACAAGAAACGCATGATAGGCTCTTGCAGGCGCAAGAAACGCTCCAGCTCAGGCATTTTCGCCGCCGGCATGTCGAAGTGCATGAGCACATAGTAGCCTTCCCGGCGCTTGCGAATGGGGTAAGCCAGCGGCCGCTTGCCCCAAACATCGGTCTTGACGACCGTGCCGTCGGCTTTGGCAATGGCTTCTTGCACCCGCGTCACCACGGCCTGGAACGCGCTTTCGTCCAGGTCGGGGTGGGCGATGAAGACCAATTCATACGGCCGAACCCGGGCTGGGGTGGGAATAGGAAGGGGGATAGAGGGCATGGGAAAACCTCCTTTCCATGGATGATAGCCCCCGGTCCATGCCGGGAGCGGAAAGGCCGCGCCCGAGGCGCAACACAAAGCCAAGTTTAGCACAATTTGGGCCAAATCGGCAAGGGCGCGCGGGCAAAATGGGGGGAGGGTAGAAGATGGTGGTTGGTGGGTGGAAGTTGGCGGGTGCCGCGCGTTGCTCCCTGCTGACTGCTTCCTGCTGTTATTCATCCGTGGTTTCATCCATCGGGCGACCAGCCGGTCGCCCCAGCCGCGGGGTTGCGCGGCGGGACAGCCGGCGGGCCAGCGCGGCCACGGGCCCCGAAAGGGCGTAGCCCCCAAACAGCAGAGGCAGGGCCCAACGGGGTTCCGCCACGGCCACGGCCAGCAGCGCGGCAAAGCCGGCAACCAGCCACGAAAGGCGCCGCACGCTGCGCCGCCCCTGCTTGAAGTGGCGATAGGGCAGGGTGCTGACCATGAGCAAAGCCAGCACCGGCGGCAACAGCAAAGTGACCCAGGGGAAGGGGCCGGGCCAGCCGCTGGCTTCCCCCAAGAGCACCCAGCTGGCCAGCGCGCCAGCCGCGGCCGGGGAGGGCAGGCCCTCGAAATGCGCGCCGTGGGCGCTGCCGTTGGCGCGCACATTGAAACGGGCCAGCCGCAAGGCCGCGCCCACCACGAACAGAAAGCCGCTCACCCACCCCCAACGCCCAAAACCTTGCAGCGCGGCCATTACGGTCAGAAACGCCGGCGCGAGGCCAAAAGTGATGACATCGGCCAGGGAGTCATATTCCACGCCAAAGTCGGTGGCAATGCCAATCCAGCGGGCCACCTGGCCGTCGAGGATGTCGAAGGCCATGCCCAAGAACACCCAGGCCACGGCCGTGGTCACCTGCCCGTGGGCTGCGGCCACCACCGCGGCAAAGCCACACAGCAGGTTCCCCGTGGTGAGCAGGCTGGGCAGCAGGCTCACTTCCCGGGAGCGAGGGGCCGAAGGCGAGGGCATGGGGCACCTCCAATGGCTCAGGGCCACCAGGCAATGGGGGTTTCGCCGGCCCGCACCCGGTGCCCTGGGGCCACCAAGGGCCGCGCGGTCGCGGGCAAGAACACTTCCACTCGGGAGCCAAAGCGGATGAGGCCCAGGCGTTGGCCCCGTCCGACCGCCTCGCCGGGCTGCACGAAAGGCACGGTGCGCCGGGCAATGAGCCCTGCCACTTGCACCACCAGCAGCCGTTGGCCGTCTTCCCGCTCTAAGCAGTAGAAGCGGCGTTCGTTACGGGCCACGGCTTCGTCGCGCTGTGCGGGCAGGAACTCGCCCGGCTGGTGGTGTAGGCGCACCACACGCGCGGCCACGGGCGCGCGATTGATGTGCACATCGAACACGCTCATGAAAATGCCGATGCGCCAGGCTTCGCCGCCCACCCACAGGGGCTCCGGCTCTTGGCGCACCAGCACCACTTTGCCATCCGCGGGGGCTACCACCGCGGCCTGGGGCCATGGCGGTCGGCGGTCGGGGTCGCGGAAGAAATAGGCCGCGGCCAGCCCCGCGGCCGCCGCGCCTTGGGCCGCGCGTTTGAAGCCCAAAGCGGCCAGCACCGAGGCGGCCAGGGCCGCGCCCAGGGCCAGAGGTCGTCCTTCAGGGTGAATGCGCCAGGGCATGGGGTTCCTCCGAGACTAAGGGGAAGTGAGCAAGGCTTTCAGGCCGTTCAGGTCGCCCGGTGCGACGATGGGCGGCGCGCCCACGGCCTGCCGCGCGGCGGCCACATCTTTCAGGCCGCTGCCGGTCAGCAGCACCAGGGCCGGTTCTTCGGGAACCAGCGCGCCGTGCTCGCGAGCTTGCAGCAAACCAGCCAGCGCGGCCGCGGCCGCGGGTTCCACAAACACCCCCACCTGGCCCAGCAGGGCCATGGCTTCCAGAATGGCCTGGTCCGAGACGGTCCAGTAGCGTCCGCCGGTGGCCCGCACCGCACGCAGCGCGCGGTAGCCATCCCGGGGCAGGTCGACCGCGATGCTATCGGCCAAAGTGTGGGCCTGCACCGGGGTGATGGCGTCGGCGTTGGCCTCCCAGGCCCGGGCGATGGCGGCGGAACCCTCGGCCTGCACGCCATGCAGACGGGGCAGACGCGGCAGCCAGCCCAGTTGTTGCAAGTCCCACAAGCCTTTGTAAAGGCCGCTGATAATGTTGCCATCGCCCACGGGAACGAAGATGTGCCAGCGCTCCGGCGCGGGGTCGTCGCGCAGTAGTTGTTCCCAAATTTCAAAGGCCGCGGTCTTTTTGCCTTCCACCGTAAAGGGGTTGTAGCCCGTGTTGCGGCAATACCAGCCCAGGGCCTGGGCGGCCTGCACGCTCAGGTCAAAGGCGTCGTCGTAGGTGCCATCGACCAGCACCACCCGCGCGGCGTAGATGAGCAGTTGGGCGATTTTGGCCTGGGGCGCGCGGCGGGGGGCCAGAATGACGGCTTGCGCGCCCACGGCCGCGGCCATGCCGGCCAGGGCCGCGCCGGCGTTGCCCGTGGAGGCGGTGATGATGACCCGGGCCCCTTGCTGCTGCGCATGGGCCACCACCAGCGCGCTGGCCCGGTCTTTGAACGACGCGGTGGGATTGGGGCTTTCGTCTTTGAGGAACAGATGCGGCAGGCCCAGGTGCCGCCGCAAGCGGGGCGCGGTGTAGATGGGGGTCCACCCCACCCGCCGCAGGGGCGTGCCGTGACCGCCGGGGTCGGCGACGGGCAGCAGGGGCAGGTAGCGCCACTGGGAGAGCTCGGGCGCGGGGGGGAAGGTGGCGCGCGTCAGGCGCCGACGCAGCGCGTCATAGTCGAAGAGGATGTCGAGATTGCCGCCATCGTGGGGACAGGTGTAGCGCAGCCCGTCGCCGGGGTAAGTGCGGCCGCAGCGCGCGCAGCGGTAGTAGAAGGCGGGGGAGGCAGGCACCTTTCAACTCCTCACAGGG
>JALSPJ010000010.1 GCA_026985995.1 Anaerolineales bacterium | reverse complement strand
GTGGAGCGCGGTGCGCCATGTGGCCCTCTTCGCGCTGGCCGCGGCGTTGGTGTGGCATCTGCCCGCGGCCGCGGCCCTACGCCGGTTCCCCCGGGGGAATCGATGCGCGCCGCGCGCCGCACGCGCCCGCCCGGCCCTCAACACTGCCCTGCTGGTCGCGTTGGCCCTGGCCGCGCTGCTGACCAGCTGGCAGCCTTATGCCACGGGCCAGCGGCAGGTTTATGTGCAGGAAACTTACCCCGTGGCCGCGGTGCGTTTTCTGCAGCGCACCCGACCCCGGGCCCGGCTGTTCAACCATTACGATTGGGGCGCGTATTTGCTTTGGGCCTGGCCCGAGCAAAAGGTGTTCATCGACGGCCGCACGGATTTGTACGGCGACCCGCTGCTGCAGGAATATCTGACCGTGGTGCGGGCGGAACCGGGCTGGCAGGAAGTGCTGACCCGCTGGGGCATCGACACCATCCTGGCCGCGCCCGATTGGCCTTTGCTGCGGGTGCTGCCCCGGGCCGGTTGGGTGGAAGTGTACGCGGACGGCCACGCGGCGGTGTGGGTGCGCACCGCGCGACCGGGCCGATGAGGGGCCCCCGGCCCTGAACAAAATCACACGGAGGCACGGAGAGCCCGGAGCGAGGAAGTTCTCATCTCCGCGCGCTCCGCGCCCCCGTGTGAATACGCAAATCGGCGTTGTGGAGGCCGTTGGGCAAAGCCCCGCGGCCCTATCCCGACCGCCTTACACGAACTTCTTGGGGAAGCGCTTGCCCACTACCGCGGGCACGGGCACGGGCACCTTGTCGCCGGGCTGTAACTCGGCCGGAGCCTTGGGCGCCTTCTTTTGCCGGTGCGCGCCGGTCAAAATGTACAGGGGCGTGCCTTCGTCGGTGTATTTGCGCTCCACCCAGGCCAGCCCTACCTGGTGGCCGTCGGTGCCCACCGCGCTGCTGGTCACCACACCCACGACCTTACCCCGCCGGTCCAGCACCGGGTCGCCCTGGTGGGCCATGGGGCTGGGCTTTTCGGTGACCACGAAGCGCACCACCTCCCGGGTGCGTTGGGCTTCCTGGGCCAAAAAGGCCTCGCGACCGATAAACCACGGCTTGTAAACCTTGACATACTTGCTCAGGCCCGCATCGCCCACGCCCAGGTTGAAGGGCCCGCCCAGCTCGTGGCCGTAAAGCGGCAGCCCGGCCTCGGTGCGCAGGGAATCCCGGGCCGCCAGCCCCGCGGGCTTGACGCCGAAGGGTTCCCCAACCTGCAGCAGCGCGGCCATCAGGGTCGCGGCCTGCATGGGATGCACGAACAGCTCATATCCCCGCCGCTCGCCCGTGTAGCCCGTGCGGGAGACATAGAGGTCGAGAATCTGGATGTCGAAGCCGCCCAAAATGGCCGGGGTGATGTGGGCCCACTTGAGCCCCCGCAGCTTGGCCTTGGTGGCCTCGTCGGTGCCCAGGGCCAGCAGCGCGTCCAGCGAGCGGGGGCCCTGGATGGCGATGAGCACCCGGCGGTCCAGCCCCGCGGCCGGGTCGCGCAGGTCCCGAATTTGCACCCCACGGCCGAAGGCCAGCGCGTGGGGCCGGGCCGGGTCCACCTGCACCCGGCCGTCTTTGACCAGGTGCAGCCAAATCCAGTCTTTGGCCACATTGGCCGCGTTGACCACCAGGAAGAAAGTCTCGGGCCCCACCCGGTAGACCATCACATCGTCGATGACCCGGGCCTCGGCGTCCAGCAGGTGGCTGTAGGCCGATTCGCCCACGGCCAGCTTGCCGATGTCGTTGGCCAGCACGCTGTCGAGGAAGGTCGCCGCGTCGGGGCCGCGGAGCTCGAACACGCCCATGTGGGAAATGTCGAACACGCCGGCCGCGGTGCGCACGGCCAGGTGTTCTTCTTTGGCCGAGGAGTACCACAAGGGCATCTCATAGCCGGCGAACGCGCCCATCTTGGCGCCCAGCTGCTTGTGGAGCTCATACAGGGGCGTGCGCTTGAGCTCGCCCGCGGCAGGTTCTTCCCACTGGAAGGGCGCTTTGGCCGGGCCCGCGGGCGCTTCGTGACGCTGGATGCCAATGAAGTAGGGCTTGGTCGCGGCTACGGCCGGACCGGGGGCCTCGAGCACCACCTCGGCCTCGGGGTCCTCTTCCACCCACACAGGCCCGGGGATTTTGCGCCGCAGGTCCGGGTCGCCAAAGGCGATGTAGCCGTCGGAGAGGGCGCGCAGGTAATCGGCCACGGCCATGGCCCGCTCGGTGGGCACGGTCAGGTGGAACCGGTAGGGCCCGCGCGCGGTGACGATGGCCTCGATGTGCTCCTCGGGCCCTGCGGGGACCAGGGTGGCCGCGCTCTGGCCTTCTTGCAGGGCTTCGATGTCGGCGCTGAGCACGAAGTTGAGGAACTGGCGCACCCGGGGGCCGCCGATGGCCAGCACCGTGTGGGAGCCCTGGCGCTGGGGTTTGTCGTCCGCGTAGTAGAAGTGCGGATAGCCATGCCGCGCCGGCGGTTCCACCTCAATGCCGGCCTGCAGGGCCAAATCGCGCACCCGCAGCTTGGCATCGCGCAGCACCGCGTAGTCCACCTTGGCCCGCTGTTTGCCTTGCAGGCGGTAGGGTTCCACGGCCAGCAGCAGGTCGGCGATGATGTCGGCCAGGGCCCGGGTTTCTTCCTCGCGGAAGCCCCGCTGGGTAATCCACGGCGTGCCCATGCGGATGCCCGAGGGGTTCTTGGCGCTCTTGTCGCCGGGGATGGTGTTGCGGTTGACCACGATACCGGCCAGGTCCAGAATGCGGGCCGCTAAGTCGCCCGAGAGGGGCGTGCCGTCCTGCCCGCGGACCGATTTCATGTCCACATTGAGCAGGTGGGTGTTGGTGCCGCCGTAGGCGATGCGCAGCCCCCGTTCGGACAGGCGTTCGGCCAGGGCCACCGCGTTTTTGACGATTTGGTGCTGCAGTTCCTTGAACTGCTGGGTGCGGGCCAGCTTGAAGGCCAGGGCCATGGCCGCGAACACATTCACATGGGGGCCGCCCTGCTCACCGGGGAAGACGCCGCGGTCGATTTTGCGGGCCAGCGTGGGGTCGGTGGTGATGATGAGCGCGCCCCGGGGGCCCATGAGGGTCTTGTGGGTGGTGGTGGTGATGATGTGCGCCCAGCCTACGGGGGTGGGATAGGCCCCGGCCACCACCAGGCCGGCGATGTGGGAAATATCGGCCATGAGGTAGGCGCCCACCTCGTCGGCAATGCGGCGAAACCATTGCCAGTTCACCTGCCAGGGGTAGGACGAATAGCCGGCAATGATGATTTTGGGCTTGTGCTCTTTGGCCAGGGCCTCGATTTGGTTGTAGTCGATTTGCCCGGTGGCCGGGTCGATGGTGTAGTGCACCACATTGTAGAGTTTGCCCGTGCGGTTGGCCTTGGAGCCGTGGCTCAGGTGGCCGCCGTAAATCAGGTCCATGCTCAAGATAGTGTCGCCGGGTTTGAGCAGCGCGGTGTAAACCGCGTTGTTGGCCGGCGCGCCTGAAAGAGGCTGCACATTGACATAAATATCTTCGGGGTCGTAATCGGGCGTGGTGGCGGCGAAGAGTTCCGCGGCCCGGCGGCGGGCCAGGGCTTCGACGATGTCCGCGTATTCCACGCCTTTGTAGTAGCGCGGGTCCGAAAAGCGGCGATATTCGGCCAGGCGCAGTTTGTAGTCCAAAATCTCGTCTTCGGTCATGAAGCGGGTGGCCTCGGGCGGGTAGCCTTCGGCATAAATGTTGTGAAAGGCCGAAGCCAGCGCCTCCCGAATGGCCCGGGGCACATAGCTCTCGCTGGGGATGAGGATGAGCACGCGATATTGGCGTTCGGCCTCGATTTGGGTGAGGTCGTACAGGTCGGGGTCCAGCTGGGCCAGGGTACCGCGGAAGAGGAAGTCACGCATAGGGGCTACTCCTTGGCTGGCGGCTCGGTGGGTTTGGGGGAAAGGCTCCGCGCGGGCCGAGCCGCGGGGATGAGGGCAAACATATTGTACCACCCCTCGGGGGTGAGGGTGCGCGCAGGCGCATGAGGGGAAGTTGGTGGGTAGCAGTTGGAAGTTGGCAGGGGCCACGCGTTGCTCCCTGCTGACTGCTTACCGCTGACTGCTGTCGTTCATCCGCGTGAATCCGCGGTTCCCCTCCCGCGCAGCACGCCGCCCGCTGTCGTTCATCCGAGGTTCGGCGCCCGGGCACCAGGCCCGCAGCGCGCACCAGCGGCAGGCCCGGCCGTCCGTGGCGCACACCCGGCCATCGTCCCAGCGTTGGATGTAGCCGCGTTGCACCAACCAGGTCAGCAGGGCTTCCACCAGCTCGGGCGCGAGGCCGATTTGCCGGGCAATGGCCGTCGCGGTGAGCGCACCCTGGGCCTGTTGCACCACCTGCCACACTTGTTGCAACGCCCCCGCCGAGGGCAAGGCTTGCTCGCTCATCCCAGGCCCGCTCCTAAGGCGATGCGGTAAGTCACCCAGGCCACCAGCCAGGCCACGCTGAGCTGGTAGCCCAAGGCGAACCCGGCCCACCGCGCGCCGAATTCGTGGTATTGCGCGGCTAAGGTGGCCATGCAAGGCACATACAGCAGGGTGAAGACCAAAAAAGCTAGCGCGGCCGCGGGGGTGAAGTGCTCGCGCAGGGCGCGCAGCAGGCGGCTGTCGTGTTCCTGCCCGGCCAAAACGGCCGGCGCGCGTAGGCCCAACAGCTGCCGCCCGGCTTCGCGTAGGGCGCGTATCAAGCCCGGGCCCACCTGCTGCCAGTCGGCGCGCCAGTCGGCCGCGGTGGGTGGGGCCAGGGCCGCGTCCGTCGGTTCCCCCTGGCCCAGGTAAATTTGGCCCATGGTGCTGACCACCACCTCCTTGGCAATCATGCCCGTGACCAGCGCGCCGGCGGCCTCCCAACGGCCAAAGCCCAAGGGCGCCAGGGCCGGGGCCAGGGCCGCGCTCACCCGGCCGAACCAGCTGGCTTCGGTGCGTTGCACGCCCCAGGGCAGGTTCATCAGCAGCCACAGCACGGCCGATATGGCCACGATGACGGTTCCGGCCTGCACCATGAAGGCCTGCACCCGGGTGCGCACCTGGCGACCGATGACCCGCCAGTTGGGCCAGTGATAAGGCGGCAGCTCCAGCACAAAGGGCGTGTTCTTTTCGCCGGGCAGCAGGGTGCGCTGCAGCACCCAGGCCGAAAGCAGGGCCACCGCCAGGCCCAAAAGATAGAGGCCCCAAATGACCCAGGTGGCCCGGGGGCCAAAGAAGGCCAGGCCAAAGACCAGATAGACGGGCAAGCGGGCCGAGCACGACATGAAGGGAATGATAAGCGCGGTGAGCAGGCGGTCGCGCCGGCGTTCCAGGGTGCGGGTGGCGTAGACCGCGGGCACATTGCAGCCAAAGCCCAAAAGCAGGGGCAAAAAGGCCTTGCCGTGCAGCCCGAAGACCCGCATGGCCCGGTCCATCACAAAGGCCACCCGGGCCATGTAGCCGCTGTCTTCCAGCCAGGCCAGGAAGAAGTAAAGCAGCGTGAGGCCGGGCAGGAAGGTCAGCATGCTGCCCACCCCGGCCAGGATGCCGTTGACGAGGAGCGCGCGCAGCCACAGGGGGGCCTGGGCCCGGGCCAACAACCACAGCAGGCCATGCCGCACCGGGCCCTGGATGAGCGCGTCGGTCCAGTCGATGAAGGGCGCAGCCACATTCACCACCAGGTGGAACACCAGCAGCATGACGCCGAAG
>JALSPJ010000009.1 GCA_026985995.1 Anaerolineales bacterium | reverse complement strand
GGCGCGGGGCCTTTTGTCAAGGCCGTCGGCGCGTGGTGGCGCCCCATGCCTCAGGGTAGTGCGCGTTCAAAAGCCGGTGGGACAATGAAAGGCAACGCGTCTCCCCGTAGGGCGCTATCACCCTCCCCTCTGTACACCCTCGTAGGGACGGAGGGCCCTGGCCGCCGCGAAAATCCCCCTCCTCCTTGTGCCGGGGGAGGGGGATTTGCACAGTCCAGAAGGGCCGGCGATTGGGCGAACGGCCTTGGGGAGCCTACGCGCCGGCCTCGCGGTTTCAGTCGCGACCCAGTTCCCGGGCGATGATGTAGCGCTGAATCTCACTGGTGCCCTCGTAAATCTGGAACAGCTTCGCGTCGCGCATGAGCTTCTCCACGGGGTATTCCTTGCTGTAGCCGTAGCCGCCGAAGATTTGCACCGCTTCGGTGGTCACCCACATGGCCGTGTCCGCAGCAAAGGCCTTGGCGTGCGCGGCTTCCAGCGAGTTGCGCTTGCCCTTCTCCCGCAGCCAGGCTGCCTTCCACACCAGCAGCCGCGCGGCGTCGATTTTCATCGACATATCGGCCAGCTTGAAACCGATGGCCTGGTGGTGCAAAATGGGCTTGCCGAACGCGTGGCGCTCTTTGGCATAGGCCAGGGCCTCTTCAAAGGCCCGGCGGGCCAACCCCACCGCGCTGGCCGATACCACCACCCGGGACGAATCGAACACCTGCATGGCGATGAGAAAGCCCATGCCCTCGGGGCCCAGCAAGTTCTCGGCCGGTACTTCCACATTTTCCAGCACCACTTCGGCCGCCGGCGAGGCCTTTTGCCCCATCTTGGGGATGGGGTTGCCCACTTTCACGCCCCAATCCTTTTCCACGATGAACGCGGAAATGCCGCCGTAGCGGTCCTGGTCCGTGCGGGCGAAGACCACGAAGAAATCGGCCACCGTGGCGTTGCTAATCCACATCTTGGTGCCGTTGAGCACATACACATCGCCCTTCTTCTCCGCGGTGGCGCGAATGCCGGCCACATCGGAACCCGCGTCGGGCTCGGTGAGCGCGTACGCGGCCAGCGCGCCTTCGGCCATGCGGGTGAGGTACTTTTGCTTTTGTTCCTCGTTGCCGTAGAGGATGATGGGCGTCGCGGCCAGGGAGTTGACGCCCAGCGCGGTGCCGATGCCCGTGCAGGCCCAGCCCAGTTCCTCGGCCAAAATCACCTCTTCCAGCAGGCTCATGCCCGGGCCGCCATATTCCTCGGGCACATTGGGGCTGAACAAGCCGTAGTCGATGGCCTTTTCGATGATGGGCCAGGGGAATTCGCCCGTTTCGTCGTAATGCGCGGCCACGGGCTTGACTTCCTTTTCCGCGAATTCGTGGGCCAAATCGCGCAACATGCGCATGTCGGTGGTGAGTTCAAAATCAATCATAGGGTGCCTCCTAAGGTGCAATGGGATGTTAGAAGTTGGCGGTTGGGAGATAGCGGCTAACGGTTAGAGGTTAGAGGTTGGAGGTTGGAGGTTGGAGGTTGGAGGTTGGCAGGTGGAAAGAGTGCGCCCCTCGCCAACCACCAACCACCACGCACTAACCACCAACTTCTATCTACCATCTGCTACTGGCGCAAATTCTCAAAAATCCCCGCGGCGCCCATGCCGCCGCCGATGCACATGGTGACCATGCCGTAGCGGGCCTTGCGGCGGGGCATTTCGTGCAGCAGGGTCGCGGTCAGTTTGGCGCCCGTCGCGCCCAGGGGGTGGCCCAGGGCAATGGCGCCGCCGTTGACATTGGTGATGTCTTCGTTCAACCCCAGTTCGCGAATCACGGCCAGGGATTGGGCGGCAAAGGCTTCGTTGAGTTCGATGAGCTCGATGTCGGCCAGCTTCAGGCCCGTGCGCTGCAGCACTTTGGGCACGGCTTCCACCGGGCCGATGCCCATAATCTCGGGCGGCACGCCGGCCACGGCAAAGCCCACGAAACGGGCCATGGGTTCCACGCCCAGCTGTTTGACCATGCGCTCGCTCATCACCACCACCGCTGCCGCGCCGTCGTTCATGGGCGAGGAATTGCCCGCGGTCACCGTGCCGTTTTGGCGGAACACGGGCCGCAGCCGGGCCAGGGCTTCCATGCTGGTATCGCGGCGGGGGCTTTCGTCGACCTTGAACTCGGTCTCGATGACCACCTCGCGGCCGAATTCGTCCACAAAGCGCTCCTTCACCGGCACGGGCACGATTTCTTCCTCGAACTTGCCCGCGTCGATGGCCGCGATGGCCCGTTGATGCGAGCGCAGCGCGAACGCGTCCTGGTCCTCCCGGCTGATGCCGTATTTCTCGGCCACATTTTCCGCGGTGTTGCCCATGCTGATGTAGGCCTGGGGGAATTCCACCGCGATTTCGGGGTGCGGGCTGTAGTAGAAGCCGGTCATGGGCACGCGGCTCATGCTTTCCACGCCGCCGGCCACGATGATGTCTGCATCGCCAAAGGCAATGGCGTGGGCCGCGGTGGCGATGGTTTGCAGGCCCGAGGAGCAAAAGCGGTTGAAGGTCGCGCCCGGAACCGACACGGGCAGGCCGGCCCGCTGGGCGATGATGCGCCCCATGTTCAGGCCCTGGGGCCCTTCGGGGAAGGCGCAGCCGATGATGACATCGTCCACCATCTCGGGTTGCAGGCCGGGCACGCGGCGCACGGCTTCGCGCACCACCAGCGCGCCCAGGTCCTCGGGGCGCACATTGCGCAGGGTCCCTTTCTTGGCGCGCCCCACCGCGGTGCGAACCGCGCTCACAATGTAAACGGCTGGTCGGGTCATACAGGCCTCCTTACGAGAGCGATGCGCAGGGAGCGCGGCGTGCGGCCAGGTCCATCGGGCTACGGCCGCGCCCCCTGCCCGGGTTCAGTTGCGCAGCGGCTTGCGGTGCTTCAGAATGTGCCACATGCGTTCCTGCGTCTTAGGCTGCTGGGCCAGTTCCACGAACACCTCGCGCTCCAGGTCCAGCAGCTGGTCTTCGGTCAGGTACGAGGGGCCGGTCACCAGGTCGCCGCCGGTCATCACGAAGGCCAGGCGATTGGCCAGATATTCTTCGTACTCGGTGATGAAGCGGCCCTCCCGCAGGTTGTAGGCCATGGATGCGAACGCGGCCCGGGCATCGGGGCCCAGCACATAGATGGCGTTGCGATAGGGCGGCGGGGTGTAGCCTTCTTCCCACAGGCGGATGACCTCTTGCTTGGCCACGAAGACGCGGCGGTCGGCGTTGACCACAATGGGCGCTTGCGGCGGCAGGTAGCCGAACTCCTTGGCCTCCACCGCGCTCAGGGCCACTTTGGCCATGGCAATTTGCTCAAAGGCCTTGGCCAGGAAGGTCTGCACTTCCGACGGATGCTCGTTGGCCGCGGATTCGGCGGCCCAGGCCACCATGCGGGTGGTGCCGGTTCCCGCGGGAATGAGCCCCACGCCCACTTCCACCAGGCCGATGTAGCTTTCGGCCGCGGCCACCGGGTTGGGCGAGGCCATCATCAGCTCCACGCCGCCGCCCAGCACCCGGCCGTGCACGGCCACCACCACGGGCTTGTGGAAGTAGCGGATGCGCTGCATGGTCTGCTGGAATTCCCGCACCACTTCGTGCAGGTTCTTCAACGAGGTGATGACCTCCAGCAGGTTGGCGCCCAAGCAGAAGTTGTCGCCGTCGTTGGCAATCACCAGGCCACGGAAGTCGCCGTCGCCCACGATGTCCAGGGCCTTGTGGAAGCCCTCCAGCACGGTGCGGCCTAAGGTGTTGCCTTTGGAGTGGAACTCCAGCAGGGCCACGCCGTCGCCCATGTCGGTGAGGGTGACCTCCGCGTTGTGCCAGATGTGGCGGTCCTTTTGCCTGAGGAAATAGGCCAGGGGCACTTCGTCGGCCGGGGGGGCGTCGGGCTGATAGCCCTGGCCCACCACATAGGATTGTTGCTCGGGGCCGAAGCCTAAGTAGAAAGTCTTGGCGCCTTTGGCCGGCATTTCCTGGGTCACCCAGGGGGGAACCCCTTCGCCGGCGGCCTGCAGGTCGGCCAGCACCTGCTTGTGGCCTAAGGCATCCCAGGTTTGGAAGGGCCCGAAGGTCCAGCCAAAACCCCAGCGCATGGCCCGGTCCACATCCGCGGGCCGCTCGGTGATTTCGGGGATGCGCCGCGCGCTGTAGCCCATCATGGCCAGGAAGTGGCCGCGCAGGAACGCGCCAATGCGGCCTTCATCGGCGTAGAGGGCGCGCAGGCGCTCGCCCAGGTCGGTAATCTTCTTGTAATCGTCCAGGCCGGGCAGGTCCGGTTCCCGGGGCGGCTCATATTCCAGGGTCTCGAAGTTGATGCTCCAGATTTCGCCCTTGACCTTCTTGTAGAACCCGGCCTTGACCTTGTCGCCCAGAAGGCCCTTTTCCACCATGCGCTCCAACACCGCAGGGGGCTTGAACATCTCCCGGCTTTCGTCGTCGGGGATGTTTTCGTACAGGTTGCGCAGCACATGCAGCAGGGTGTCGAGGCCCACCAGGTCCGCGGTGCGGAAGGTCGCGCTCTTGGGCCGGCCAATGAGCTTGCCGGTCAGCAGGTCCACTTCCTGGATGGTGTATTCCCCGCTGAGCGCGGCCTGCACGGCCTGCATGAGCGCATAGGTGCCCACCCGGTTGGCGATGAAGTTGGGCGTATCTTTGGCGATGACGATGCCCTTGCCCAGGAAGAGGCGGCCATACCAGGCCATACGCTCCAGCACATCCTGGCGGGTGTCCTTGGTGGGGATGAGTTCCAGCAGCTTGAGGTAGCGGGGCGGGTTGAAGAAGTGGGTGCCCAGAAAGCGCCGGCGGAAGGGCAGCCGGCGGCCTTCGATGATTTTGTGGATGGGCAGGCCGCTGGTGTTGGTGGAGATGATGGCATCGCGGCGGGCCACCTTTTCCACCCGGGCCATGAGGTCGCGCTTGATGTCTAAGCGCTCGATGACCGCCTCGATAATCCAGTCGGCTTCCCGCAGGCGGTCCCAGTGCTCCTCGAAGTTGCCCAAGCGAATGCGCCGCGCGGCTTTGGCCGAGTAGAAGGGCCCGGGCTTCATCTTTTGCAGGCGTTTGAACGCGGCTTCGACAATGGCGTTCTTGTTGTCGCCTTCGGCCGGAATGTCGAGCAAGTCGACCTGGACGCCGACGCTGGCCAGCAGGGCCGCGATTTGCGACCCCATGACCCCGGCGCCCAAGACGGCTACACGGCGGAAGGGTTTGAAGTGGGGCATAGGGAACCTCCATGGGATAGTAAGGGTTGGCCGTTCTAACTTCCCGCAACAATCACCCACTCCCCTTTCGGCGGTGGGGTTTGGTATAGGGCATCGATGGCCTGGCGATAGGCCTTTTTGACTTTGGCGCGACGCACTTTGAGGGTGGGGGTGAGCATTTCGTTGTCCACGGTGAGGGCTGCGGGCAGCAGGGCAAAGCGCCGCACCTGACTCCAGCGGGGCAGGCCGCTGTTGACCTGGGCCACCAGGTCCTGGAAAGTTTGCACCACCAGGGGATGCTGCAGGAGTTCCAGCAAGGGCATTTGGGCGTCTAAGCCTTTTTGCGCCGCGAAGGCCCGCAGCGCCGCTTCGTTGGGGAAGACCAGCGCGGCCGCGAACTTGCGCCCCTCGCCCACCACCACCGCCTGGTCCACCAGGGGGGAAGCCCGCAGCGCGTCTTCGATGGGCTGGGGCGTCACATATTTGCCCGTGGAGAGCTTGAAGAGGTGCTTCTTGCGGTCCGTGATGCGCAAATAGCAGTCGGGGTCCAG
>JALSPJ010000008.1 GCA_026985995.1 Anaerolineales bacterium | reverse complement strand
AGCCCCTCCCCCTTACGAAGGGGGAGGGGTTGGGGTGGGGGATTTTGAGCCGCACGGCCCGGCCACGACAGGCTTTGGTCGCGTTCCCGCTGGCTGGGTGGCGGACCGGCTCGGTGATGTGACAAAACAAGTTCCGGAGGTGCGCATGGGCGCCCAGAAGCGTGTGTTCATCACAGGCAGCAACCGGGGCATTGGCCTGGCCCTGGCCCGGCATTTGGCCCGGCAGGGCTGGCAGGTCTTTGCTGCCACCCGCAAGCCCCAGGCCGAGGCGTTGCAGGCCCTGGCCCGGCAGTTTCCCGGGCAGGTGCAGGTGGTGCCCCTGGATGTAACCGACGAGGCCGGCATCGAGGCCGCGGCCCGCCAGGTGCAGCAGCAGGCCGGCGGGCTGGAGTGGCTCATCAACAACGCCGGCGTGCTGGTGCGCGACGAACGCTGGGATACTTTGGACCCCGCGGCCATGGCCCAGGCCTTTCGGGTCAACGCCATCGCGCCCCTCATCGTGGCCAAGCATTTCGTGCCCTTGCTGCGCCGCGGCCACCAGCCCCTCATTTGTCAAATGACCTCGGTCATGGGCTCCATCACCCTGACCGAAGGCGGCGGTTATTACAGCTACCGGGGCAGCAAGGCCGCGCTGAACATGATGAGCAAAGTGCTGGCCCACGAGCTCAAGCCTTTGGGCATCACCGTGGTGCTCATGCACCCCGGTTGGGTGCGCACCGACATGGGCGGCGCGGCCGCGCCGTTGGACCCCGACACTTCGGCCCAGGGCATCGTGCGGGTGTTGCGCGGCCTGTCGCTGGCCGATACGGGCCGCTATGTGACCTGGGAAGGCCAAAGCCTGCCGTGGTAGGCAGCCTGGAGTTTCGCCGGAGTTTTGCCGGAGGTCGCGACCTGCGGGGCGGGCTATGGTGAAAGTGTCACCCCTGACCCCAAGCCTCCTCCCCCAGGTCACGGCCCGCGAGCGCGCTTCGCGGGCCGTGTATTTGCGCTGGCCCCCCGCGGCGCGCGGCCGGCCGGCGCGGAGCCTTTCCCCCACACCCAAAACGCCATGACCCCCACGCGCCTGTTGACCCCCGCGACTTACCCCTGGCCGGGCCCGCCCGAGCAGGCCCGCCCGCCCCAGCCCCCGCGCGGCACCCGCATTGCGGTGGGCATGAGCGGCGGCGTCGATAGCTCGGTGGCCGCGGCTTATCTGGTGCGCCAGGGCTACGATGTGGTGGGCATCATGCTGCGCCTGTGGTCCGAGCCCGGCCGGGAGGCCGAAAACCGCTGCTGCACTTTGGAAGCCGAGGACCTGGCCCGCTTCATCGCCCGGCAGCTGGGCATCCCTTTCCATGTGGTGGATGTGCGGGCCGTGTTCTACCGCCAGGTGGTGGAAGGCAGCTTCTTTCAGGGCTATTTGCAGGGCCAAACGCCCAACCCTTGCCTCACCTGCAACCGCCGCATTCGGTGGGGCGCCATGCTGGCCTATGCCCGAGAGCAGCTGGGGGCCGCGTATCTGGCCACCGGGCATTACGCGCGGGTGCGGGTTTGGCCCTCGGGGGTGGTTGGGCTGCGCCGCGGGGTCGACGCGGCCAAGGACCAGTCGTATGTGCTGGCCCTGCTCACCCAGGCGCAGCTGCAGCGCACCCTGCTGCCCGTGGGCGAATGGACCAAGCCCCAGGTGCGGGCAATGGCCCGCGAGTGGGGGCTGCCGGTGGCTTCCCGGCCCGACAGCCAGGACCTGTGCTTTTTGGCCGGCGACGACTATCGCGAGTTTTTGCGCCGCCATCGGCCCCAGGTGGAGCAGCCCGGGCCCATTCTGGACCTGCGCGGTCGGCAGGTGGGCACCCATCGGGGGCTGGCCTTTTACACCATCGGCCAACGCCGGGGCCTGGGCCTGAGCCTGGGCCAGCCGGTGTATGTGGTGGCCAAGGACCCGGCCCGCAACGCGCTCATCGTGGGCCCGGGTGAGGCCTTGGCCCGCCGCGTCTTCTGGGTCACACAAGTCAACTGGCTGTGGGAACCCGCGACCGCGGCCGTGCGGGCGCGGGTCAAAATTCGCTACCGCGCGGCCCTGGCCCCGGCCGCGGTCTATCCCGAAGACGGGGGACGGCGGCTGCGGGTGGAGCTCGACGAGCCGCTGCGGGGCATTACGCCAGGCCAGGGTGCGGTGGTCTACCTCGACGACTGGGTGCTGGCCGGCGGGCTCATCCAGCGGGTGGCCCACCCCCAGCCCGATTTTGGTTTATAATGAAGCCAGCTTTGGCCCCATCCCCTCAATGGATACGCCAACTACGGAGGACGAGATGTACCATAAAGTCATTCTTATCGGCAACCTGGGCCGGGACCCCGATTTGCGCTACACCCCCCAAGGCACGCCGGTAGCCACTTTCACCGTAGCCACTAACCGGGTGTACACCAACGCGGCCGGGGAACAAACGCAAGAGACGGTGTGGTTCCGCGTTTCGGCGTGGGGGCGCTTGGCCGAAACCTGCAATCAATACCTGCGCCGCGGGATGCGGGTGTACATCGAAGGCCGCCTGGTGCCCGACCCCAACACGGGCAGCCCGCGCATGTTCACCCGCCAGGACGGTACCGTGGGCACTTCGTTCGAGCTGCGGGCGCAGGTGGTCAAATTCCTCACCCCGCGACACGAGATGAACGCCTTGGAAGCCTCCAACGCGGGGGCCGCGACCCCGCCCGCTACGCCCGCCACCGGCAGCGTCGACGACCTGCCCGCGGAAGAGGACGAAATCCCCTTCTAACGCCGCCGAACCCACCGGCCCAAGGCGCAGCCACCCGAGGGGCGGAAGCACTTCCGCCCCTCCTTTACCCCAGCCCCGCGCGGAGCCTTCATCATGCTGCGAGCCGCCCTCGAAAGCCTGCGCCCCCGGCAATGGATCAAAAACGGCTTCGTCTTCGCCGCGCTGGTGTTCGACCGCCAGCTCACCCGGCCCCAAGCCGTGCTGTGGACCCTGGCCGGCTTCGCACTCTTCTGCCTGCTCTCCAGCGCGGTCTATCTGGTCAACGACCTGAGCGACCGGGAGCAAGACCGCCAGCACCCCCGCAAACGCCACCGGCCCATCGCCAGCGGCCGCCTGCCCGTGCCCGTGGCCGTGGGCATGGCCGTGGCTTTCCCCCTGGTCGTGCTGCCCCTGGCCTTTTGGCTGCGCCCGGCTTTTGGCTGGGTGGCCTTCGGCTATTACGCCCTCATGCTGCTCTACACCTTCGTCCTCAAACACATCCCCCTGCTGGATGTGTTCGCCCTGGCCGCGGGGTTCCTGCTGCGGGTCGAGGCCGGGGTCACCCTCATCGAAGTGCAGCGCTTCTCTCCCTGGCTCTACATGGTCACCCTGTTCGTGGCCCTCTTCTTAGGCCTGGGCAAGCGCCGCGCGGAGCTGGAACTGCTGGCCCACAACGCCGGCAACCACCGCAAAGTGCTGGAAGGCTACACCCTGCCCTTTCTGGACCAGCTCATCACCATCGCGGCCACGGCCACGGTGATGACCTACAGCCTCTACACCTTCTCCGCGCCCAACCTGCCGGCCAATCACGCCATGATGTTTACCGTGCCCTTCGTGGCCTACGGCCTGTTCCGCTACCTCTACCTCATCCATGTGCGGGGCTACGGCGGCGCGCCCGAAGAAGCCGTGCTGCGGGACCGGCCCCTGCAGCTCACCGTAGCCGCCTGGGGGCTGCTGGTGCTGGCCGTGTTCTACTTCTTCTAAGCCGCCTGTTCGGGGGAACCGTCGTATGCGCGCGCCGTTCCACAGCGTCGAAGCCCGCGCGCCGGGCAAAATCATCCTCGCGGGGGAGCACGCGGTGGTGTACGACCGGCCCGCGCTGGCCGTGCCCGTGCCGAGCGTGCAGGCCCGGGTGCAGGTGCGGCGGGCCCCCGCGGGCTTCACCCTGCGCGCGCCCGACATCGGCCTCACCGCGGCCCTGGACGACTTGCCCCCCGCCCACCCCCTGCGCCGGGCCGTGGACCTGACCCAGGCCGCGCTGCAGGCCGCCTGGCCGCCCCTGGAAGTGCGCATCGCGTCCAGCATCCCCGTGGCCGCGGGGTTGGGCTCGGGCGCGGCGGTCACCGTGGCCCTCGTGCGGGCCCTGGCCGCGTTCGTGGGCCGGGCCCTGCCCCCCCGGCAGGTCAACGCGCTGGCCTACGAAGTGGAAAAGCTGCACCACGGCACGCCCTCGGGCATCGACAACACGGTGGTGACCTACGCCCGGCCCATTCGCTATCGCAAAAGCCGCGGCTGGCAGCCCCTGCCCGTGGCCCGCGCGGTGCCCCTGGTCATCGCCGACACGGGCCGCGCCGCGCCCACCCGGGAAATGGTGTTGGGCGTGCGCCAGCGCTGGCAGGCCCAACCGGCCCGCTACGAGGCCCTGTTCGACGCCATCGCCGACCAGGTGGCCGCGGCCCAGGCCGCGTTGGCCGCTGGCGACTTGCCAGCCTTGGGCCAGGCCCTGAACGCCAACCACGCCCTGCTGCAGGCCTTAGGCGTTTCGACCCCCGAACTGGACGCGCTGGTGAACGCCGCGCGCGCGGCCGGCGCGTATGGGGCCAAACTTTCGGGCGCCGGAGGCGGCGGCAACATGCTGGCCGTGACCGACGCGACCCACCAGCCGGCCGTGGCCCAGGCCCTGCGGGCTGCGGGCGCGGCGCGGGTGTTGTGCACCACCCTGCCGCCCACCCCGTGAGGACGACCATGCCCCCGCCTCGCCCCCTGTTCGTCAAACTCGGCGGCTCGGTCATCACCCACAAGGAGCGGGCCTTCACCGTGCGCGAAGCCGTGCTGCAACGCCTGGCCGCGGAGCTGGCCGCCTTCCACCGCCAACACCCCCGGCAGCCCCTGCTGGTGGGGCATGGCTCGGGCTCCTTTGGCCACTGGGCCGCGCGGCAGCACGGCTGGCCTCACCCCAAAAACCGTCGGGCCGCGCTGCAAGCCATTGCCGAAGCCGCGGCGCGGCTGCACCAGCATGTGCTCCGGGCCCTGCGCAGTGCGGGGCTGCCGGCCTGGTCCTTCCCGCCGTCGGCCATGGCCCTGGCCCGGGAGGGCCGGGTGCTGCATTGGGACCTGCGCGCCATTCAACACGCGCTGCGCCACGGCTGGGTCCCGGTGCTCTACGGCGATGTGGTGCTCGACGCGGCCCAGGAGGGGGCCATTCTGTCCACCGAGGACCTGTTCGCCGCGCTCACGCCCCGGCTGCAGCCGGCGCGCATCCTGCTGGTGGGGGTGGAACCCGGCGTGTGGCGCGACTGGCCCCACCGCACTCGGCTGTGGGAGGTGCTCACCCCCGCGCAGTGGGCCGCGGCCCAACAGGCAGCCCAGGCCGCGGCCGCGCCCGATGTCACCGGCGGCATGGCGGCCAAGGTGCGCCGGATGCTCGAACTGGTGACCCGCCACCCCGATGTGGAAGTGCGCATCCTCTCGGGTTTGGAACCGGGCGCGCTGCACCGCGCGCTGCAGGGTTCCCCCGCCGGCACCCGCATCGTGGCCCACGCCTGAAACGCGCCCCCGGCCGCGCCGCAAGCCGCGGTAGAATGAACCCCCGTCCGCCAACGCGCGGCCGGTTGGCATCCCTGGCAGGAGGACTTTGCAATGTCGTCGTTGGACGCCACCTACGCGGTCGTCATGGCCGGCGGCGGGGGCACCCGATTGTGGCCCCTTTCACGCCGCCGACGGCCCAAGCACATGCTGCCCTTGCTGGGCCCCGATAGCCTCTACCAGACCACCATCACCCGCTTGCAGGGCGTGTTCCCGCCCGAGCGCATTCTGGTGGTCACCACCCAGGACCAGCGCGAAGCCCTGCACGCCCAAACGCCCTTCATCCCTGCGGAAAACTTTCTGCCCGAGCCCGCGCCCCGGGGCACCGCGGCCGTGGTGGGGCTGGCCGCCGCAGTGCTGCGCGCCCGCCACGGCGACCAGGCCCTCATGGGCGTGTTTCCCGCGGACCATCACATCGGCCAACCGGCCCGGTTCCACGGGGTGGTGCGGGCCGCGCTGACCCTGGCCCGGCAGGGCTATCTGGTCACCTTGGGCATCGAGCCCACTTACCCGGCCACGGGCTACGGCTACATTCAACAAGGCGAGCCCCTGGGCCAAATCGACGGCTGGCCGGCCTACCGGGTGCAGCGCTTCAAAGAAAAACCCGACGCGGCCACCGCGCGGCAAATGCTGGCCCAGGGCGGCTTTTCGTGGAACGCGGGCATGTTCTTCTGGACCGTGGGCCGCATTTGGGAAGAATTCGCCCGCCAGATGCCCGATGTGCACGCGGCCATGGCCCAACTGCAACAGGCCTGGGGCACCCCGGCCTGGGAAGCCACCCTGGCCCGCCTGTGGCCCCACCTGCGCACCCAAACGGTGGACTACGGCATCATGGAAGGCGCGCAGCAGGTGGCCGTCATCCCTGCGCAAGGGCTGGAGTGGAGCGACATTGGCTCGTGGGACGCGGTGTGGGCCCTGCTGCCCAAGGACGACGCGGGCAATGCGACCGTGGCCGCGCCGGCCCTGGCCCTTGACGCGCGGGGCAACCTGGTCTATGGCCAGGCCGGGCGCCTGGTGGCCCTGGTGGAGGTGCACGACCTGGTGGTGGTCGACACCCCCGACGCGCTGCTCATCCTGCCCCGGGAGCACGCGCAGCGGGTGCGCGAAGTGGTGCGCGCGCTGCAAGACCGAGGCCAGGAAGCCCTGCTCTAACCCCCGAGGTGCCCGATGGATGCTTTTTGGAGCGGCGCGTTGGCCGCGCTGGCCGCGTCCGCGTGCTTTGCCGTGGGCCCCACCATGTTCACCCTGGCCGGGCGCCAGGTGGGGCCGGTCATCACCCTGCGTTGGCGGCTGCTGTTGGCCACCCTGCTGTTGAGCGGCCTGCACTGGCTGGGCTTTGGCCGCCCCTGGCCCGACCTCACGGCCACCCAAGCCCTGCTGTTGCTGGCTTCGGGCGCGGTGGGGCTGGCCGCGGCCGATTCCTTCCTCTTCCCCGCGTTCGTGCGCCTGGGCCCCCGGCTGGCCATGCTCATCCTCAACCTGCAGCCCGTGCTGGCCACCCTGCTGGCTCGGGCGTGGTTGGGGGAACGGCTCCGCGCGGGGCAATGGGCCGCCATGTTGGCCGTCTTGTGGGGCGTGTCGCTGGTGGTGCTCGAGCGGGGAACCGACGCGGATGGCCAGCCGCTGCGTTGGGACCGGGTAGGCGTGGCCCTGACCTTGGCCGCGGCCGCGCTGGGCGCGGTGGGTGTGCTCCTGGCCAAGGCCGGAATGCAGGGCCGGGTGCCGGCCCTTTCGGCCAACCTGGTGCGGATGAGCGGTGGGCTGCTGCCCATTTGGGCCTGGGCCTTGGCCCGGGGCCAGCTGCGCCCCACCTGGCAGCGGGTACGGACGCAGCCGCGGGTGCTGCTTTATTTGCTGCTGGGCGCGTCGGCCGGGCCGGTGCTGGGCATGTCGCTGTCGCTGTATGCGCTGCGCACCATTCCCGTGGGCATTGCCACCACCCTCACCTCGCTGCCGCCGGTGCTGCTGCTGCCCGTGGGGCGCTGGGTGTTCGGCGAACGCATCACCCGCAAGGCCGTGGTGGGCACCCTCATCGCCACCGCGGGCGTGGCCTGGCTTTTGGCCGGGGGGTGAAGCCCGGTAGGGGCGCAGCGTGCTGCGCCCGGGAGGATGGAACCGTGGATACACGCGGATGACCGCGGATAGAATAAAAAACCACGGATGAACACAGATAAACACGGAAGGAAGACAGAAAGAAGTGGTGAGCAGGGGGCGGTTGGCACGCCCACCACCCGCCAACTTCTAACTACCAACCACCAACCACCAACTTCCAACTTCCTCCGTGTTCTCCCGTGTCTCCGTGTGAGACTTTGTGGAATGCGGCGACCTGACGCCGCTTTCATGGGCCGCGCCGCCAAATCCCCCCAGGCCCCGGCCGCGTCACGCCGTGGGCCAAGGCCCGACCGCCCCAGACGCGCAACACCGCCGCCTCGCCGCCGGTTCCACCCGCGGAAGGCGGGGCCATGGCACAAGGCCTGAGATGTCGCTTGGGGGCCTCAGGCGTCGGGGGGCGCGCTGGCGTCGGAAGTCGCGGCCTGTGCCGCGTCCTGCGCTGCTTCGGCTTCGCCCTCGGCCGCGCCGGCTTCGGGGGGCAGTTCCATGTGCAGCGGCACCTGGCGAATGGCCTCCACATCCGAGGCATCCAGAATCACGAAGCGAATGGCTGTGCGTACCCGGCCGTGAATTTCGATGTCGACGAACAGGGGCACCACGATGGGGGTATAGCCATCCTGGATGAGGTAATTGCGGGCGATGATGAGGGCCTTGACGGCCTGGTTGACCGCACCAGCGCCAATCACCTGCACTTCCGCCCGCCGATGTTCACGAAATACCCCGGCGATAGCCCCGGCCACCTTGTAAGGCCGCGAATTGCTGGCGACTTTGACGATGTTCATCTGAGGGCCTCCTCATCCGTTGGTGTCGGCCCCACGGACCGCGTCCACGAAGCCGCACTGCCCACCGCGCGTGGGCGATTACGCTTGTATTATACGAAAACCCGGCGGGCTTTTCAATCCCCTCTCACAAAAAGCGGCGAAAAAGCCCCCTGTGCGTCGCATTTGTGGCGGCCTTCGCCCGCAAAAGGCGCGGGGCTGACCAAAGGCGCGCCCCCAGGGGCGGTGGTATAATGCTTCTGGCACGGCCCCCCGCGGGCCGCTTTGTATGGTTAACACGCCCCCACCGGGCGCTTCGGCTCATCCCGCGCCGACGGAAAGGAGTGCACCCCGCTTATGGAACCCGGAACCGTGCTACCCGTCGACATTGTGCACGAGATGCGCACCGCGTATCTGGACTATGCCATGAGCGTCATCGTGGCCCGGGCCCTGCCCGATGCCCGCGACGGCCTCAAACCGGTCCAGCGCCGCATTCTCTACGCCATGTATGACATGGGCCTGCGCGCCAACGCGGCCTACAAAAAATCGGCCCGCATCGTGGGCGAAGTGCTGGGCAAATATCACCCCCACGGCGACCAGGCCGTGTACGACGCGCTGGCCCGCATGGCCCAGGATTTCTCCCTGCGCTACCCCCTGGTCGATGGCCAGGGCAACTTCGGCTCCATCGACGGCGACCCGCCGGCAGCCATGCGCTACACCGAGGCCCGGCTGACCAAAATCGCCGAGGAGCTGCTCACCGACATCGACAAAGACACCGTCGACTTCGTCCCCAATTTCGACGACAGCCTCAAGGAACCCGCGGTGCTCCCGGCCCGGTTCCCCAACCTGCTGGCCAACGGTGCGTCGGGCATCGCGGTGGGCATGGCCACCAACATCCCGCCCCACAACCTGCGGGAACTGGCCCAGGCCATGGTCTTCCTCATCGACCATTACGACCGGCTGGACGACATCACCGTGGACGATTTGATGCGCTACCTGCCCGGGCCCGACTTTCCCACCGGTGGCATCGTGGTGGGCGCGGATGCCATTCGCCAGGCCTACAGCTCGGGCCGGGGCAAGCTCACCGTGCGCGGGGTGGCGCACATCGAAGAGGTCCGGGGCGGCCGCTATCGCATCGTCATCACCGAAATCCCCTACCAGGTCAACAAGACCAGCCTCATCGAGCGCATCGCCAGCCTGGTGCGCGAAGGCCGGCTGGATGCCATCAGCGACCTGCGGGACGAAAGCGACCGCCGGGGCATGAGCATCGTCATCGACCTCAAGCGCGGCGCGCAGCCCCGCAAGGTGCTCAACCAGCTGTACAAATACACGCCCCTGCAAACCACCTTCAGCGTGCAGCTGCTGGCCCTGGTCGACGGCGAGCCCCGGTTGCTTTCCCTCAAGCGGGCCATGCTGGTCTACATCGAGCACCGCCGGGAGGTCCTTCGCCGGCGCTCGGAGCACGAGCTGGCCAAAGCCCGAGACCGGGCCCATGTGCTGGAAGGGTTGCGCATCGCGCTGGCCAACCTGGACGCGGTCATCGCGCTCATTCGCCGCGCGGCCGACGCGGAAACGGCCAAAACCCGCCTCATGGCACGCTTCGCGCTCAGCGAACGCCAGGCCCAGGCCATTTTGGACATGCCCCTGCGCCGCCTGGCCGCGCTGGAACGGCAGAAAATCGAGGAAGAATACCAGGCCCTGCTACAGCGCATCGCCTACCTGGAAGACCTGCTCTTGCACCCCAAGAAGATTCTGGCCCTCATCCAGGACGATTTGCGCGACCTGGCGGAAAAATACGGCGACGAGCGGCGCACCCGCATCGCGGCCGAGGCCAGCGGCGACCTGAGCGATGAGGACCTGGTGCCCGACGAGCCGGTGTTCGTCATCCTCACCCAGCGGGGCTACATCAAGCGCATCGCGCAAAAGGCCTTCCGCACCCAGGGCCGCGGGGGGCGGGGCGTGCGCGGACACGCGACCAAAGACGACGACGAGGTGGTGCTCTTCCTGCGCGCCCGCACCTTAGACACGCTGCTCTTCTTCACCGACAAGGGCAAAGTGTACGCCGAAAAGGTGTATCAGATTCCCGACGCGGGGCGGGGCAGCCGGGGTGTGCCGGCGGTCAATGTGGTCAACATCGCGCCCGGGGAACACATCACCGCGGCCCTGGCCGTGCGCGATTTCCAGCCCGGTGCGTACATCTTCCTGGCCACCCGGCAGGGCAAAGTCAAGCGGCTGCCCCTGGAAGACCTGGCCTCGGTGCGGGCTTCGGGCCTCATCGTCATGCGCCTGGCCGAGGGCGACGCGCTGGGCTGGGCCCGGGTGACCCACGGCCAGGACGAAGCGCTGCTGGTCACCGCGCAGGGGCAGGCCCTGCGCTTTGCCGAGGCCGAAGTGCGCCCCATGGGCCGCACCGCGCAGGGGGTCACGGGCATTCGCCTCAAGCCCGGCGACGAAGTGGTGGGCATGGAAGTGGTGGAGCCCGGCGGCTTCTTGCTGGTGGTGAGCGAGCGGGGGTATGGCAAGCGCACGGCCCTGGAGGAATATCCGCGCAAGGGCCGGGCCACGGGCGGCGTGCGCACCCTGGCCGCCGGCGCCACGGCCCGCATTGGGCCCTTGGTGGCGGCTCGGGTGGTGCAGGAAAGCGACGAACTGACCCTGATTTCGGCCCGGGGGGTGGTGCTGCGCCTGCGGGTGGCCGAGGTGCGGGTCATGGGCCGGGCCACCCGGGGCGTGCGCCTGATGAACCTGCGGGGCGACGATACCGTGGCCACCGTGGCCCGCATTCCCAGAGAGGCCGCCTGACCGGGGGGCCTGCGCGCAGCACCGAGGGGGCTTCTTAAACAAAAGGAGAGCCGGAAACCCGGCCCTCGCTTTCGGAAGGAGGAGAAGAGATGCTCGCCTGCTGCGCTCTTACTATAGCACAAAGGCGAGGGGTTTACTTGACGCAATGCTTACGCTTTTCTTACGCTTTTCTGACGACGGGGAAGAAATCATGCGCCTGAGGCTTGCGATTTGGGGCGCCTGGCTGGTGATGCTGGGGTGGGCCCTGGCCGGATGCACCGCGACCGCGGCGCAGGCCACGCCGTCGCCCACGCCTTTTCGGCCGGTCGCGGCCACGCCCACGGCCCCACCCACCGCGCCCCGGCCCACGCGGAGCCCTTCCCCCAGCCCCACGGCCACCGCGCCGCCCACCCCCACGGCCACCCTCAGCTGGCTGCCCCTCATCTACGAACCCCCCATCCAGGGCTCGGGCGGGAACTATCCGCCCCCGGCCACGCCGCCGGGCAAAATGCCCACGGCCATGCCCGGCCCCTCGCCCGAGCTCACCGACGGCAGCATGCTCACCTTTCTGCTGCTGGGCTCCGACCGCCGCAGCGGACGCTGGTTCCGCACCGACGCCATCATTCTGGTGGTGCTGCGGCCCGCGGAGCACAGCGTGAGCGTGATTTCCTTCCCGCGGGATTTGTATGTGTACATCCCGGGCTGGACCATGAACCGCATCAACACCGCCTACGCCCGGGGCGAAACCAGCGGTTACCCCGGCGGCGGCCCCGGCCTGGTGGCCGATACTTTCATGTACAACTTCGGCATCCGCCTCGATTACATCGCCCTGGCCGACTTCCAGGGCTTCGTGCGCCTGGTGGACGAATTGGGCGGCGTGGATGTGCTGGTGGCCTGCCCTTACACCGACTGGCGTCTCAAGGCCCCCGATTTGGACCCCCAAAACCCCGACAACTGGGCCCTCTATACGGTGCAACCCGGCCGGGTGCACATGGATGGCGAGATGGCCCTGTGGTATGCCCGGGCCCGCAAGAAGAGCACCGACTTCGACCGGGGCCGACGGCAGCAGGAAATCTTGCGCGCCCTGCAGGCCAAGCTCTTCAGCCCCAGTGTGCTGCCCAAAATTCCCGCGCTGTATCAGGTGTGGCAGGAGAATGTGGTCACCAACATCGACTGGCATGTGGTGGCCCGCCTGCTGCCCTGGGCCCGCAGCGTGGGCCCGGCCCGGGTGCGCTTCTATCGCATTGGGCCCAACTACATTCGCTACTGGCGCACGCCCACGGGCGGCTCGGTGCTGCTGCCGCGCAAGGGCAAAATTTCCGAGCTGCTGGAAGAGGCCTTGGGGCCCGCGCCGCCCGAACGCCAGCAGCGCCTGGGCATCACGGTGGAAGTGCGCGACGGCTCGGGCCGCGACGGCTGGGGGGAGCTGGCCGCGCTGCGCCTGCAAGTCAAGGGCTACACCGTCACCCAGGTGCAGGTGCTGAAGGAACCCGAGCCCCGCACCGTGGTGGTCGACACCCGCGCCGCACCCGACCGGGCCACGGGCCTGGCCCTCACCCGGGCCCTGGGCCTGCCCGACGACGCCTACCGGGCCGCGCCGGACCCCAACGCGGGGGCCATGTTCGTGGTGCTGGTGGCCGCGGATTACGACCCGTGTTTCAATCCGTACAAATAGGGGGAAAGGGCCAGCCGCGAGCGCGGCGGCCGTTCACTGGCTGAACCAGTCCCGCAGGCGCTCCCAAAAGCTGCGGCCCTGGGGTTTGACCTCGGTGCCCAAGCTCTCGGCCAGTTTGCGGAACAGCGCCCGCTGCTCGTCGGTGAGGCGGCGGGGAATTTCCACATGGATGTAGACCTTTTGGTCGCCTCGCCGGCCACGACGGTCGGGCACGCCTTTGCCGGGCAGCACCAACACATCGCCCGATTGGGTGCCGGGCGGAATGCGCAGCATCGCCGGCCCGTCCACGGTGGGCACTTCCACTTCCGCGCCCAGGGCGGCCTGGGCCACATTGATGGTCAGGTGCAACAGAATGTCGTTGCCCTGCCGACGGAAGTAACGATGGGGCTTGACCCGCACCTGGATGTACAAATCGCCCGGTGGGCCGCCATAGGCCCCGGGTTCACCCTCGCCGGCGATGCGCACCCGATAGCCGTTGTCCACCCCCGGGGGGATGTCGACGACTTTACGCACGGTTTCCTGCACCAGGCCCGCGCCCCGGCACTGGGTGCAGGGGGTGGTGACCACCGTGCCCTGGCCCCGGCAGGTGGGGCAGGTGCTCACCTGCACCATGGGACCGAAAAAGGTCTGCACCTGGCGGCGCACTTCCCCCCGGCCCTGGCAGGTGGGGCACACCTGGGGCCGGGTGCCGGGTTCCACCCCCGTGCCGCCGCAACGCGGGCACACGGCAGGGCGGGTGAATTCGATGGTCTTGGCCGCGCCGAAGACGGCTTCCTCGAAGGTGAGGGTCACGCTGACCTGGATGTTGCGGCCTTTGCGGGGCCGCGGTCGACGGCTGCTGCGCCCAAAACCGCCGCCCAGCAAATCGGCGAACAAGTCGAAAAGGTCGGTAATGTCGGGCGCGACGCCGCCGGCCCCGCCGATGCCTTCCACCCCTTGATGGCCAAAGCGGTCGTAGCGGGCCCGCTTTTCGGGGTCCGAAAGCACCGCGTAGGCCTCGTTGATTTCCTTGAAGCGTTCCTCGGCGTCGGGCGCGTCGCTCACATCGGGGTGATATTGCCGCGCCAGCCGGCGATAGGCGCGCTTGATTTCCTCCTGGCTGGCATGGCGGGGAACGCCGAGGACTTCGTAATAATCGCGCTTGCTCATGGCGGCGCCCTTCATGCACAGGGTGGGGAACCGACCTCGGGCCCGGGGCAGGGCCCAGGCCCGAGGGGTTTAGCGGGCGACCTTGACCAACGCGGGACGCAGCACCTGGTCGCCCACCCGGTAGCCCTTGCGCACCACTTCCAGAATGTGACCGCTGGGCACTTCCTCGGTGGGCTCGTCCACCGCGAAGGCCTCGTGCAAGTAGGGGTCGAAGGGGTCGCCGGGCTGGGGCTCGATGGGCTCCAGGCCCTGCTGCTGCAAGAAGTTGCGCAGCTTCTGGGCGATGAGGGCGATGCCATCGGCCCAGGCGCCGGCCTTGCCGCGGCGGGGCGGGTCTTGCAGGGCCAGGTCCAGGTCGTCCAAAATGTCCAGCAGGCCCTTGAACACATCGCCCCGCACCCGGGCGCGCGTTTGCGCGGCCTGTTGCTCCACCCGCTGCCGGTAGTTGGCAAATTCGGCCCGTTCCCGCTGCCAGCCGGCCAGATATTCCTCGGCTTTGGCCTGGGCTTCGGCCAACGCCTGCTGCAAGGCCTGCGGGTCCAGCCCGGTCTGTTCGGGCGTTTGTTCCACCGTTTCCTCCAGGGGTTGGTCCTGGTTGCCGTTTTCAGGGACTTTCGGTTCAGCCATGGCTCTCGCTCCCGTTCTCACGCGCCAAACCCTTCAGGAGGACGCGCACGCGACTTCCTGCTCACCGGGTTGGCGCGGGTTCACATGCTTCATCGGGGCTCGTTTCTCATCTTACCACGGGCCGCGGGGGCGGGTCAATCGGTGGTTGTAGGAATTTTGTTAGAGGTTGGGCGACTGGCCGTTGGCGGCCGCAATCTCTTCGGCCCGAAAGACCACTTCTTCTTTCCCGGCCAGCTTGTCTTGAATTTTGCGGGCGATGAGGCGCAGGTGCGCGGGTTGGGCCACATAGTCCAGGTCATCGGCCGGCACGGTGAGCACCGGGCAGGCGGTGAAGTTGGCAATCCAGGTTTCATACAGGGCATTGAGCTGGGCCAGATAGGCCGCGGTGATGCGCCGCTCATAGGCCCGCCCCCGCCGGGCAATGCGCCGTAGCAGGGTGGGCACCGAGGCCCGCAAATAGACCACCAAATCGGGCGCGGGCAAAAAAGTGAGCGCGGTTTCGTACAGCGCCCGATAGGTGCGGTAATCCCGTTCGTCGAGCAAGCCCTGCACATACAGGTTGCGGGCGAAGACCTCGGCGTCTTCGTACACACTGCGGTCTTGCAGCACCGGGCCGGGGTGCAGGGCAATGGCGCGATGCAGGCGCAGGCGATGGGCCAGGAAGAAGATTTGCGAGTGGAAGGCCCAGGCGGCCATGTCGGCGTAGAAATCGGCCAGGTAGGGGTTTTCCACCTCGGGCTCATAGAAGGGCGCCCAGCCCAAACGCTCGGCCAGCAGGCGCACCAAGGTCGACTTGCCGACGCCGATGTTGCCGGCGACGACCACGAAATGCTTCGCCATTGCCATGTCGCCTCCTATTTTTCGGGGAAGTACAGCAGCGCGCGACCCTGGGTGGCGTTGCTCACCAGGCGCAAGGTGCGGCCGGGCCGGGCGTCTTCCACCCGCAGCACCCGCAAAGCCTGCTGCAAGAAGTCGGGGGCCTGGGGCAAAAACTCGGTCAGGCGGTTGGGCAGCTCGTAGAAAAAGGCGCGGTTGAAGCGGGTGCGGGGGTCGTCCAGGTCCACGGCCAGGGGCAAGATGTTGGCTTCCACCAGGTCCTGGAAGAAATGGGTGCCGAAGGAGGGCTCCGCGTAGGTTCCAAAACGACGGGAGGAAAGCTCCACCAGGGCCTTGGCGTTGAAAATGTCGGCGTAGCCCACCTGTACGCCCAACTCGGGGTTGCGGGTGCCCCAGCGGCCCGGGCCCACGCAGATGAAGGGCGTGTCGGCCCACTGCTGGTTGAGCGCGCTGATGGCCTGGATGAGCCGCGCCCGCTGCGAAGGGGAAGCCAAGCGGTAATAGCCCTCAGGAGGGACGAAGAGTACATACGCCACCTGGGGCACCACCCCCTGGGGGACGATGTTGTGGGTGTCGATGACCACATCTTCGGCGGGAACCGCCTCGGGCAGCGCGGCCTCGTGCTCCTCCATGGTGCTTTGGGGCCGACACTGAACGATGGTGATTTCCACCTCGGGCTGGGGCTCCTGGGGGTTGAGCACCCGGGCGGTGAATTCCACATCCACGGGGCGGTGGTAGGCGTCTTCCAGGGTGCGCAAAATGCGCCGCATCCGGTCGGCGAAGGGCGTGCGGCGCAGCCATTCCTCGAAAGTGACCACCAGGTCGTAAATTTTGTCGCGCAGCAGGAAGGTGCTGTGCAGGGGCGTCAGGTAACCGCCGGCGTCCAGGGAAAAAATGAAGCGCAGCGCGGGGTAACGGCGGTCCACCACATCGTAAATGGGCAGCGTGCGAAACGCGTTGGCGCCAAAGTCGATGAGGTCGATGTAGCGCTGGGAATAGCGACGCACTTCTTTGGCCGTGGCTTCTGGCCGCAGCAAGGGGTGGCTGAGGGCCACCAGCCGGGGGTAATCGTCGCCCACCCGGTCCACCGCGCGGGTGCCCAGGCCCCACACCAGACGCACGAAGCCGTCGTCCAAGCGAATTTGCGGCGACCAGCGGAAGAGGTTGCGGCTGAAGGCCACCCCCGCGGCCTGGGGGAAGAAGAAGTTGCGAAAGGCCTCGCCTTGCACTTTCTGGATGAGGATGGCGATGCGCTCGTCGTAGTCCAGCAGCCCCCGGGCCTGGCGATACAGCAGCGGGTCCGGGGCCAGGGCGCTGGCATACACCCCGGCGATGGCCTGCACCAGGGCCTGCAAGTTCTCTTCGGATGTGCCCTGATTGGCGCAAAAGTAGCTGTCGTACTTACCGGCAAAGGACGCGCCGAAGTTGTCTTCCAACAAACTGGAGGAGCGCACAATCAAGGGATGCTGGCCCACCTGTTCCAGCAGTTCCTTAAGCGCGTCTTCAATGTCCTCGGGGAAGCGGCCTTGCAAGAACTCGGCCCGCAGCTGGGGGTAATCGGCTTCGATTTCCTCGCGGCGCTTGTATTTCTGGTCCGCCCAGCGCATGAGGCCGTTGTGAGCCATGAAGGCATACATCACATCCGAGCCCAGGAAGAACGACTCGGGCATGCGCACCGTGGCCTGGATGTCTTCGTCGCCGGCCTTCAGCAGCACCCGGTAGGCCAAAATCATGCCCGCGGCCTTGCCGCCGATTTTGCCCGGGCCGATTTTGCGCTTGACGATGTAGAGCAGGTCTTCCAGGGTGAGCCACTGCCGGGCCAGGGTGACATAGGCCAGCTGGTCGCTGATGATGCGCCGGATGAGCACGACCTTGAGCTCTTGCTCCCGGGCCGCGTGGCGCTGCCGCTCTTGGGGGGACATTTGCAGCAGCAACGACGCGTGTTCCACCAGCAGCTCTTCGGAGGCGAACTCGGGATTGAAGATGATGTCCAAATCCGCGGCGTGGGGGGCGCGCTCGGCCAGGGTTTCGCGCACAATTTGCTCGAACAGCTCAAAGGGCAGATGATAGGCGAAGTACAAATCAGTCAAATGGGAGCGGATGCGGTCCCGGCGGGTTTCCCACACCTCTTCGGGGTCACCGTAACGGGGAACGCCCTCGCGCTGTTGGGAGCGAATGGCGTGTTCCCGCACCAGGGCCTCGAATTCCTGGGGCGAGATGATGCCGCGGTCGAACAAAGCCTTGCGCATGCGGGCGCGAATGCGGGTGCGCAAGATGGGGTATTGGGCCAGGGTGGTGTAAATCCGCCACAGGGGGTCCATGCTGCCCGGCATGGTCATGGCGAGCCTCCGGGGTGGTCGTCCCCTGGGGAATCAGGACCTGGGTTCGCGCCCGGCGGCCACCATGATGCGGAAAATGGCCCAAGTGCCGAGGAGCAAAATGCCCACCATCACCGCGGCGATGAAGCCATCGCGCTGGGCCAGGGTCCATTGCGGGCCCCCGGCTGCGAGCCAAGCCCCAAGCCAAAGCATGCGCATGGTTTGCCTCCTGCGCCTGAGATGGTCTCATTATACCGTGCCTGGCCGCGCGGTGGGCGCAAAAAACAGGCCGTCCAGGGCTTTTTCAAGAATTAACACAAGGTCTGGATAATTTACCCTGTACAATCCAGGCCATCAAGGCATCGGCGGCCGCATCGCAGGTGCGTTGTCCAGTCGGGATCCATCGAAAGCCCCAGCGGCGAAGCAGGGCCGTGGCCCAGACCCGAAAGAGATGCAGGCCTTTGGCAATCCAGCGTCCCCATTGGGCATCTTCACGCCAGGTCACATCCAACACATAGAACAAGCGGTTCTCAATGCCCCAGTGGCCCCGTAAGGCCTGCCACCAGAAATGCGTCCATGCCTGCTCGGAAGGCTGGCCCAAACGAACCCAAATGTCCCAGGGGGCGCCAGCCAACCAGAAACGCTCGCCCTGCTTCTCTTCCCCTGTGGCGATATCCCGTTGCTTCACCCGATATCGCCCTATGACCTGCACCCCAGGCCAGCCCAGGGATTCCAGATAAGCCCGCATCTCCGGGCCTAAACGGCAAACTTCCACCTTCCAGGTGGTCAACCGACCATGGCCCTTTTCGGTAAAGGTGCCTTTGCGCCATGTGCCACACCCCGGTGCCTCCGGAAAACAGGCCGCTAAGGCTTCATAGGTCGTGGGTTGGCTGCCAGCCTTGATCCAACCCACATATCCCCTTTTTTCGCCACCACCCGGGTGACCACCGTACGATCCATCAAGCCTCCATCCAGGCTGAGGATTTTGCCTTCCAGGGAGGGCTGTTCCACCAGCCAGCGGATCAGGGCCGTCTCCTCCCCTGCCCCTTCTGGAACCCAAACCCTATCCTTCAAATATCCCGCGGTCTGCTCCAAAATATGCAACACTTTCCAGCCAGCCTGCCCCTGCTTGCGCTGGCTCCCCCGCAAGGTCTTGCCATCCACGGCCCAGATTTCCAGCCCTGGTGCGGCTTCCCCAAACACCTCCTGCAACCACCCTTGTAGCACCCGTCCCAGCGCCTCAACATCCACCTGCCGCACTACCCGATAGAAGGTGTTGTACTGGGGGACACTCTATAAATCCAGTTCTTCAATGTACCGGGCCATCCAGGTCTCAATCCGCTGATGAATCCATTCCACCATCCCTTTCAATGTCGTCTGGCCCGCCAGGGCCGCCAGCAGCAATAAACCCAACAGGGGGGCCAACGGATAACGCCGTCCGCGACGTCCCCGCGGGTCGGGTACGGCCTTCAACGCTTCTAGTAAGGAACGCGGTTTGCCGGCCATGTTGCTCTCCTCCTTTACCCCTTTTGGTTCGTTGGTTGGAACACTCCTCGCTTCACTACTTTACCCCCATGATGTTAGAAAAACGAAAAGCCCTGCAGGCCGTCGGCGTGCGCGTACGCCAACGGCCGCGGAAAAGCGGGGCGAAAACCCTGACGCGCGGCGCTCAGGCTGCCAGGTTCGCCTGAGGCGTCACAGCCTCGGCCTGCCACGGCTGAATGGTTTGCAGCAGCTCGGCCTCTTTTTGCAAAGCCCAATACAGGTCCCAATTCAGCTGCAAATTCAACCAGAAGTCCGCGGTTGTGCCAAAGAAGCGCGCCAGGCGCAACGCGGTGGAGGGCGTGATGCCGCGCTTGCCGCGCACGATTTCATTGAGGCGCTGATAGGGCATGTGCAAAGCCTGCGCCACGGCACGCTGGGTCAGGCCGGCCGGGCGAATGAACTCTTCCAGCAAAATTTCCCCCGGGTGCCCATGGCTCCTGGGAGGGGTGGGGCGGAAGGGGAATTGGGCCCAGGCTGGCCCGGGCAGCCAATTGCCGCGGCGCCCGCGCGGGCCCAACAAGCTCAGTAACCGCCCTGGCCGTTCATCATGGCCATCAAGCCAAAGGCCGCGGAGCAAATGCTCAGCAAGATGGCCAGGCCGCCGAGCACCAGCCCGACGATGGCCAGGGTGCGCCGATTGGGGGCCTTGAGGCTGAACGCGCCCAAACCAATGGCGGCCAGGCTCAAGGGAAAGCCGCAAATGGGAACCAGGGACGCGCACAACGACAAAACGCCCACCACGGTGGAGGCGATGGCCAGGTTGTCTTTGCTCGCGTCTTGGGCTGCGCCCTGGGGCATGGCCTCGCCGGCGAAAGGTGCGCCGGCCGTGGGCGCGCCAAAATCGGCCTCGCCGCCGGTGAACGGTGCGCCCGCGGTCGGACCGCCGGGGGCGGCTTCGCTGCTACCGGCGAAGTCGCGCCAGGCGTCTTCGCCGCTGCCCGCGCCTTCGGGGGTGGGGCCTTGCGGCTGCTCTTGGCTCGGCTCTTGCGCCGAAGCGTCGATGGTGTTCCAGTCATCGGTGGTCATGGTTGTTGCCTCCTGGGCATGTGTAGAAGCGAATCCGGGCACTGTAATGCATCTTCATTATACAGTCTTTTGGTTCAGAAAAACTTAAAAAGGAGGTCAAGGTCTTGAAGAAAAACAGGCCTTGCGACCCTGCATCGCGTTCAAAAACCGGCCAAAACTTGGATGCGCGTTTTTTCGCCTCAAGTGTTGACGAATACCGAAGAATTTGCTACACTTGGGCCGCCTACAACAGGCCGACGATGTTGGGGCTTGTGGCCGATTTGGGCGTTTGGTATAATAAACCCTGGCATAGGCCGACGTAGCTCAATCGGCAGAGCAGCCGCCTTGTAAGCGGCGGGTTACGGGTTCAAGTCCCGTCGTCGGCTTGGTGTGTCTGGCAGCATGGGCGGGTACCCAAGTGGCCAAAGGGGGCGGGCTGTAAACCCGCTGGGCTTCGCCCTACGGGGGTTCGAATCCCTCCCCGCCCACTGAAAAACGAGCCCTCATAGCTCAGTCGGCAGAGCGCACCCTTGGTAAGGGTGAGGTCACGGGTTCAAGTCCCGTTGAGGGCTCTTTTTTCTTCCCTTGTCCGTTCGGCATTCCCTCTCCTAAGGAAGAGAGGGAATTGCAGCGCGTGAGAGGGCTTCCCCTCGCCATCTTATTCCATAAGGAGAGGCTTACCATGGGCAAGCAAAAGTTCGAGCGGCGCAAGCCGCACTTGAATGTGGGCACGATGGGGCACATCGACCACGGGAAGACCACGCTGACCGCGGCCATCACCAAGTACTGCGCCTTGCAAGGGTGGGGGCAGTTCACGCCCTTCGAAGAGATTGACAAAGCGCCCGAAGAGCGGCAGCGGGGCATCACCATCAACATTGCCCATGTGGAATACGAGACGCCCAAGCGGCACTATG
>JALSPJ010000007.1 GCA_026985995.1 Anaerolineales bacterium | reverse complement strand
GGGGGTGGAACCGGCTCCGCGTGGGCCGGCCGCTAAGGTGGTGGCCGTTTCGGTGGCCGCGGCCTGGTCCGCGGGTGCGGACTCGGGGGGCGGCGTTTCTTCGTCTACGGCCTGGCCCTTTTCCTTGGCCGTGGCTTTGGTCTCCAGCACCACGGTCTCCCGCGAGCCGGTGACATACACCGTCAGGCCCTTGACGCCCAGCTTCCAGGCCAGCATGAAGGCCTGGGCCACATCGTCGGGCGTGGCCGTGGCGGGAAAGTTGATGGTCTTGGAGATGGCATTGTCGACGAAGACCTGCAGCGCGGCCTGCATGCGCACATGTTCCTCCGCGCTGACATCCTGGGCCACCACGAAGGTGTGTCGCAGCCAGTCCGGCAATTCCCCGGGGAAGTTTTGCAGCGTGCCGTATTCCAGCACATGCTCGATGAGGCGCTCCCGGGTGGCTTCGTCCAGGTCCGTTTGCTCCAGGGCCTGCATGAAGAGGGGGCTCACATAGCGCAGGCGAATGCGCTTGCCGTCCTCATCGTTCACATAGCGGTAATAGGCCAGGGCGAACACGGGCTCACAGCCGTAGCCTTCGACGCCTGAGACGGTGGAGATGGTGTTGTGGCTGATGAAGCCCTGGGCGATATACGCGTGCGTGTCGGGTACCGAGATGTCATAGGTGGGTTGCCAGCCGCCATCCTCGACCTGGAGGATTTCGTCGAAAAAGATGTTTTGGGCGATGACGGCTTCCCACCGCTCCAGCTGCGCCTCGGCCAGGTCGGCGCGATGTTCTTCCACGAAGGCCCGTAAAGTGGACCGCGAGGCTTGCCACCCTTGTTGCCGCCAGGCCCAAAGGCGTTGTTTTTCGCGCGGCGCGCTCGTCAAGGCCAGCGCGCGCCGATATTCGTCTTCGGTCACAGGAATGCGGTCACGCAACGAGGGGCGGCGCACCGTAATCGCCGGCTGCGGACGATAAGTATAGGGGCCAATGAGGCGCCACAGGCGTCTGGCCGCGTCCGCGTGGGCCGTGCGTAAGCGATAGGAGCGGCGTCCGCTCAGTCCCGTGGTTTGCAGGTCCGTGGTGGTCAAAATACCCAAGGTCAGCAGCAAGGCTTTCACCTGGTCGTGCAGCATTTCGTCGGTGGTGAGCCAGACGATGTGATGCCGCAAAACTGAGGCATCGGCGTCGAACAAGCCGGCCAGAAACGCGGCGTAAACCCGTTCATCGTTGGTTTCCAACACCGCCAGCGGGATGTGCGGCCGATAGCCTTTTCCGTGATGTTGGGGATTGGGCGCGCGCTTGGCAAAGCCGTTGCGCTTCCAGAATTCCACCACATTGCGGGAATGCACCTCGAGGGATTTCAAGGTCTTGCTTCGCGGATCATCGACGATGGTGCCTTGGATGCCGAAAACCTGTTGCAGCAGCCGCTGGACATGGCGAATGTGGGCGGCATTGGAGAGGCTAAAACGCAAAGTGCGGCTTTTGAGACTTCCATCACCCATGAACAAACCGACCAGATACGCCAGCTCGGGGGTCATGGACTCCGGCAAAGTGACCTCGGTGGGGTGAAAGGAAGTGGCCTTGTGGTTGTCCAAAGACACCCGCCGAGGTTTACCGACCAATCCCGCGCCCATCAACGCGACCTTCATACCCGGCCGTAATTCATCCAGGCGCTTCCAGCGCAATGTACCGTTTTCCCAAACCCGCACTCGATGCCCATCGGTGCCTTGCAAGGTATAGCCTCGACGGGTGCGGACGCGCAAGGTGTGGGCAACGCCGTTGATATAGAAGCGGGTCGCGGGCCGGGTACCTCCTTCGGATGCCACCCGCATTTCGATGTCTTGCCATTGGGTTCCGCGCGGATTACCCAAGGCTTCGATGGGCAGCACGCCTCGGTCGGTGACGACCATGGAGCCCGAAACGAGGCATCCCGTCGGAGCCACGGTCATCTGAGCCGCGTTGCGAATGCCGTGGCGGCGAATGCCCTCGACAATCTCTTCCCACGGCAGGGGCGGGCGGCCCAGGTCTTGTTGCGGCTTGCCGCCTAACCACTCGGGCCAGGTGGGCGGCCGCCATGTGAGGTTCTCGGGGTCGTAGATGCTGCCCTTGATGCCCGGGAAAGGTCCTCGCTCTTTGGCCAGCTGGATGCTGGTGCGCATGGCGTGGAAGCGGATGAATTCCATGATTTGGGCCGCGAAGTCCTGCGCTTCGGGCGAGCCATAGCGCACCCGGTTGCGGTACATGAGGTCGGCCAGGCCTTTGATGCCCAAACCGATGCGGCGGTTGCGGTGCGCGGCTTCCTTGAGCTGGGGCACCGCGGGCACATACGCGTTGGCCTGCACCACATCGTCCAGAAAGCGCACCGCGCGTTCCACCGTGCGCTGCAGTTTGGCCCAGTCCACCCGCCCGTCGGGGGTGGCGTGCTGGGCCAGGTTGATGGAACCCAGGCAGCAGTTCTCGTACGGTCCTAACCACTGCTCACCGCAGTTGTGGCAAACCAGGCCATTGGCAATCAAACTGTGGGTTTGGGGCTCGGTCAGGTCATACACATCGGCCGTACCCGCGGGTTCAATGCTTTCAACCAGGGTCTCGAAGGTCTCGCGATACGGGCCGCGGCGTTGGGATTCGACAAAGGCCATCAGTCGGGCCTGCTTGGCTTCATCGAAGAAACCAATGCGCCTGGCAAAACGGTCACGGTTGACTTTGCCAATGACCAACTCATATTGGGGTTGGCTGTGATAAAGCCGCTGACCACCGCGGCCATTGGGCATGGGGCGCCACATGGCAGGCCGACGGTGATAGATGCGCGACACAATGCCGAAGTTCAACAGCAAGAGCTGTACATCTTCCAACAGCGCGCGCGATGAACTGGCCAAACGAACGGTACAATCCCGCTTGGCCTCTTGAATTTGTACGGAACCATCGGCCGAAAAGAGCCCTTGCAAAAAGCCCACCACCGCCTCACGCGGCGCGCGCCACAGCATTTCGGGCACACGCTTTTCGGTGGCCGGCACGGCCTTCACCCCTAAAGCGGCGAAGAACTGATAGGGCAACCGCCCGTATGTCACTTGATAATGCCCGCCGCGGTGCGCCACATGTCCCTGACCAAACCAGGAACGCAACCACGCATGAACCTGTTCCAGCTCGTCCCGGGAGGCAAAGGTCCAGCCCACCGCCGAGTTGCTGGTCGGGCTCAGCCAACCATCGCCAATCAGGTAACCCAAAACCACACCCAATTCGCGCGACCACTCCCGGGGGAGGCCGGCGTACTGGGCCCGAAAATCACGGCGTTGGACCAGGTGCCCCGAGGCCCAATCGCCGGCCAGCGCCATTTCGGCCATCCCTTGCGCCAGAGCCTCCAGGTTGGGAAGCGCATAGTCTTCGCTCCACACGCCCTCGCCCGATTGCAACAAGATGCGATCGCCTGGTTTCAGGTCCTCAAGCGGCACATAGCCCCGGTCTGGGGTGAGGAAAGGATGATCGGGTGTGGCGATGACGGAATATCCGTGCCGCGTGCGCAGGCGATAAACCGGGGCATTGCTGCGGGTCTTGAAGGCGCGCACCCCGTAGCGCAGGGTGGTCTCGGTGCGCGTCCCGGCCATGCCCCGCCCACCCCATGGCGCGCGATTGTCGGTCACAATCCCAAAGGGTTCCCCGCTTTCCGCCAGCTCTTGAATAGGGACGAGGCCCCGCGTGGTGGGAATGCGGGTGCTACCGACGAAACACGGGTTGGTCGCTTCCAAGCGATATTGCTGCGGCACCGGATTGTCCCGGTTGGCCGCGTCCAGGAAGAGCATGCCCGGCTCGCCGTTGTGGTGCGCCTGACGCACGATTTTGTCGAACAGCTCCCGGGCCCGCACTTTGCGATACACCTTGAGGGGGATGCCCTGCTCCCGCGCGTCCTCCAAGGTGCCGTCGAAGGTCTCATACTCGGGCGCCAGCACATCGGGGAAGACCAGCTCCCATTCCTCGTCGTTCTCCACCGCGCGCATGAACGCGTCGGTCACGCCCACGGAGATGTTGAAATTGGTGATGGCGTTCTCGTCGGTTTTGCAGGTGATGAAATCCTCGATGTCGGGGTGGTCCACCCGCAGCACGGCCATGTTGGCCCCGCGGCGCGTGCCGCCTTGGGCAATCTCCCCAAAGGCCTTGTCGTAAACCCGCAGAAAGCCCACGGGCCCGGTGGCCTTGCCGGCGGAGGATTTGACGATGGTGTTGCGCGGGCGCAGGCGGGAGAAGGAGAAGCCGTTGCCCCCGCCGGTTTGCTGAATGAGGGCCGCGTTGCGCAAGGTCATGAAAATGCCCGAATCTTTGCGCCCCATGTCGTCGGAGATAGGGAGGACGAAACACGCGGCCAGCTGGCCCAAGGGCGTGCCCGCGCCGGTCCAGGTGGGCGAGTTGGGGAAGAACAGCCGCTCGGCCAGCAGATGGTAAAAATCCCTGGCCCGGGCGATGACCTCGTCTTCCGACGCGCCGAACTCGGCTTCGGCCTTGGCTACATGATAGGCCACGCGCCAGAAGGTCTCCTCGGGCGTCTCGGCCGGTTCCCCGGCCACATTTTTGCGCACATAGCGCTTGTAGAACACCAGCCGCGCGTTCTCGTTGGCAAATTCGATTTTGGGCAGGTCGTCCGGCACCGGAGGGGTGGGGAGAACATGCTTGGGGGGCTGTGCCGCACCGGCCATGAAAAACCTCCTCACGAGAGAGATGACAAAGCTACCCGGGCCGACCCACGCCGAACCGGGCCCATGCAGGCGTCGGGGTGCTCATTCGCCTTCGAGCAGGCGGTCGATTTCGTCGCGAATGGCCTTGAGGTCGTCCAGGCCCAAATACACGATGGCGTAGCGAATGTAGGCCACCTGGTCCAGATGCTTCAGGCCTTCCATCACCATATCCCCCACCACCCGGGAAGGCACCTCGGCCTTGCCCATGGCCTGCAGCCGGGTTTCGATTTCGTCGACCAGGCGGTCCAGCGCGGTCGCGGAAACGGGCCGTTTCCAGCAGGCGATGCGAATGCCCCGCAAAAGCTTTTCGCGGTCGAAGGCTTCGCGCGTGCCATCGGCCTTGATGAGCATGGGCTTGGAACGCAGCACCCGTTCGTAAGTGCTGAAGCGTTGATGGCATTGGAGGCACTCGCGGCGGCGGCGAATGTTGCCGTGCGCGTCGTGTATCGTGTCAATCACCCGGCTTTTGGGGTGACCGCAAAAGGGACAGCGCATAGACTTCCTCCAACCTCATCCCCAGATATGGGGGTTTGGTGTGTACGGAGCGGAAGATGTTGGCGAGCGACGGGCGCCCATTGTAGCATAGCCCGGCGGGAGGGGCAAGTTGGCCGAACAAAGTTTTAAGAGATGGAACCTTAAAAAACGCGGGCAATATCTTGGCAGTGCGGTCCCCAAAATTTGGGCGGTAAAGAGGAAGGCGGGGTTTGGCGGAGAAATATGGCGAGTTTGGGCCCCCACGCGATCGGGCGCGCGGTGGCCCAAACGCGCGGCCTGAACCCGGTTTCGGTCGCGCGTTGGCCGTGACGCGGGGGGCAGACCCGCCGCGCGGCGCTTTTCGCTGCCCCTCTGGGGCGGGCAGCCAGCCCAAAATATGGCTGTCGGCCGCGCCGTACCCCAAAAGCGGCGGGGGCAAACCAAAACCCCGGACCCACCGGCCCGGGGCGTCTTGCTTTTTTACACCCATCTTCGCCGCCATGGTTGGCGGCGGACCGTTGGCGCGGACAAGGGCTTTCAATCCCCCGCCCCCTCAGCGCGGCCTCGGCCCTTCGCGGCGGCCAGGTTCCCCCTCCCCTCGTAGGGGAGGGGGTTAGGGGGGGTGAACAAGCCGCACCCACCTCTTTGGCCCTGGCACAGGCACCTGGCCCTCGACCGCGCGCTGGGTATAAAACGCAGCCGGGGCGCAGGAGGCGACGGGCGCGGGCCCGCCGACGGTTCCCCCTGACATTACGCGCCGAAGTCGCGCGTCAGGGTGTCTTTGTCGGGGAAGGCCATGATGTTCATGCCGCTATCGACGAACAGAATTTGCCCCGTGACCTTGGCCGCCAGGTCCGAGGCCAGGAACACGGCCGCGTTGCCCACATCTTCCTGCGTGATGGGCTGTTTGAGGGGCGCCAGCAGGGGGAACATCTTGTACATGGTCTTGAACCCCGACACGCCCGCCGCGGCCAGGGTGCGAATGGGCCCTGCGGAGATGGCGTTCACCCGGATGCCGTCGGGCCCGAAGTCGTAGGCCAGATAGCGCACCGAGGATTCCAGCGCGGCCTTGGCCACGCCCATCACATTGTAGCCCGGCGCGACCTTCTCGCCGCCGTAGTAGGTCAGGGCCATGATGGAACCGCCGGACGGCATGAGGGGCTTGAAGGCCCGGGCCAGGGCCACCAAGGAATAGGCGCTGATTTCCATGGCCAGCAGGAACCCCTTGCGGCTGGTCTGGTAATACGGCCGGCTCAAGTCTTCCCGGTCGGCGAAGGCGATGGAATGCACCAGAATGTCGATGCGGCCGAAGTGGGCCTGGGCCTTCTGGGCGATGGCCGCGATTTGCCCGTCGTCGGTCACATCGCAGGGCTCGACGAAGTCCAGACCCAGGCTTTCGGCCAGGGGCCGCACCCGCCGTTCCAGGGCCGGGCCGGCGTAGCTCAGCCCCACGCGCGCACCGTGGGCGTGAAAGGCCTGGGCAATGCCCCAGGCGATGGAACGCTTGTTGGCCACGCCGAAAACCAGCGCGTTTTTGCCTGCTAACAAACCCATGGGAACCTCCGGGGGAAAGGGTTGGCGTGCAAAACAACCGCCCTGGCCGGGCTCACCGGGGTGGGGGAACCACCCGCCAGCGCCAGGGAATGCTGCGCCACGGTTCGGGCACTGTGTTTAACCCCACCCGGGGCCCGGTGGTCACGGTTTCGGGTGGGAACTGCCAGGCGAATTCCAGGAACAACCGGGCCTCGGCCGCGCACAAATCTACGCCGTGGAAACGCCCGTCGATGGCCAGGGCCTGACACACCTTGGCCGGGCCGTCGGTCCATTCCCGCGGGGGGCGCTGGCCCCGTCGGGCCGCGATGCGCGCCAGGCCGGCGTCGGGCCACAGGGCCCGCACCAGCACCGCGGCAGGAACCCCTTCGGCCGCGACCACGACATTGAACAGCCAGTGCATTCCGTAGGTGAAGTACACATACGCGCGGCCGGGCGGGGCATACAGGGCCCGGGCCCGGGGGGTGGGCCCGTGGCGGCAGTGGCAGCCCAGGTCCTCTTCGGGGCCGTAGGCCTCGGTTTCGACGATGATGCCGCTGGTGCGGGAACCGTCGTCTTCGATGCGCACCAGCCGCGCGCCCAACAGCGCGGGCGCCACCTGCACCGCGGGCCGGGCCAGCCACGCCCGGGGGATGCGCTGCCCGGCCTGGGGGTGGGGCCGCGCGGCCACGCGCGTCAGACGCTTCCGCGTCCATTCCATTGGGCCAGCACCTCAAGCAGCTCGTCCAAGCAACGCACCCGAGGCTCGGGCACCTCGGGGAACACATCGTCGGGGTCGATGAGCACCGCGTGCAGCCCGGCCTGCCGCGCGCCGCGCACATCCGCGAAGTAATTGTCGCCCACATACACCACCTGATGCGGCTCCAGCCCCCACTGCCGCAAAGGATACCAGAAGGCCTCCGCGTGGGGCTTCCACACCCCCAGCTCCGCGGCCACCCACACATCGTCGAGCAGCCCTTCCAGGCCCAAGGCGCGCAAATAATCTTCGGGCAGGGGCACCCGGCGGTTGGTGAGCACACCCACCCGCAGGCCCTGGGCCCGCAAGGCGCGCAACACCCACTGCGCGGCCGGTCGCAGGCGGTCTTCGGCCTGCTCGAAATGGCGGCTCATGACTTCCACCAGCTGGGGGGCCATGGCCGCGGCCTGCGCGGGGCCAAAGCCCAAACGCTGCAGCTTGAGGGCCTGATACGCGTACCAAAAGCCGATGTCGCGGCCTTCGGGGGTGCGGTAGCGGGCTTCCAAAGCCTGCAAGGCCGGCGATTCGGCCCAAAACGCGTGCTCCCAGCGCCAGAGCGCGCGCCAGGCCGCGTCGGGCAGGCGAATGTGCCAGGCTTCCAGCACCTGGCGAAACACCTGCCGCGGGGTGGGCTGGGTTTCCCGCAGGGTGCCGTCGAGGTCAAACAGCACCGCGCGGATGGGCGACGAAGGGGATGGGGCCGTGTGCATCGCCGAGGCATTATACCAAACGCGCGGCCGCGGCCCGCCGCCACTGCCACAGGCCCTCGAGCCACAGCACCAGCAGCGCGGCCCAAACGGCCATGTAGCCCCACGCGTCGGCCCAGCCGAAGGGTTCCCCATAAAGCAGCACGCCCAACAGGAATTGCAGCGTGGGCGCCAAGTATTGCAGCAGGCCCACCAACGAGAGGGGTACCCGCCGCGCGGCCAGGCCGAACAGGGCCAGGGGCGTGGCCGTCACCGGCCCGGTGGCCAGCACCAGGGCCCACAGCCCCGGCGCGAAGCCATGGGCCAGCACCCCCTGCCCCTGGACCTCGTGCCAGCCCAGGTAGCCCAGCGCCGGCAGGGCCAGCAGGCCGGTTTCCAGGGTGAGCGCGTCCAACGCCGGCAGGGGCGCGGTTTTGGTGAGCAGGCCATAAAGCCCAAAGGAACCGGCCAGCACCAGGGCCACCCAGGGCCAGCGGCCATAGTGCCAGGTGAGATAGGCCACCCCCGCGGCCGCCAGGCCCACGGCCAGCCATTGCCCGGGACGCAGCCGTTCACGCAAAAACAACACGCCCAGCACCACGCTCACCAGAGGGTTGATGAAATAGCCCAGGCTGGCTTCCACCAGGTGGTCGTTTTGCACGGCCCAAATGTAGGTGAGCCAGTTGGCTGCCAGCAGTACCGCGGCCAGGGCATACACGCGCCGCACTTTGGGCTCGCGCCCGCGTTGCCACCAGCGCCGGCCCCGCCACCAGCCCCACCCGGCCAGCAGGGCCCAGGACCACCAGATGCGGTGGGCGATGATTTGGTCCGGCGGCAGCGCGGTGAGCAGCTTCCAATACAGGGGCGAAAGGCCCCACAGCACATAGGCCAGCAATGCGTACCAAACGCCTGCAGACATGTCCCACCTCATGTTCAAGGGGAAGGGCCGGCGGCCAACGCACAGGCGGCATCGGCGTACAGCACCCGCCGCCCCGCGGCCTGCCAGGCCCGCGCCTGGGCCTGCACCGCGGCGGGGTCCTGCACCCGGCCATGGGGTTGCCAGGCGGCCTGGCAGAACAGCGTCAGCTCGGCCCGGGGCTGGGGCACTGCGGCGGGCAGCCCCGCGGGGTAGTGCCCGGGCCGCACGGGCCGGTTGCCCAGCCCCGCGCCATACACATACCACGGCGGCGCGTGGTCGAAATCGATGGCCGCGCCCCGCACCTCCCGGCGGATGTAGTCGAAGACGCTCCAGTAGCCCCCCACGCCCACAGGCTCGGGGAAGGGGTCGTACAGCAGCCAGGCGTGTTCGGGCTCCCAGCGCAGGTGGTGGCCATAGCGGGCCAGCAGGGCCAGGCTCAGGGCCAGCGCCAGGGCCAGGTGCCCGCCGCGCCCCAGCCGGGGGGTTGGGGGGAACCGGCGGCGGGTTCGTCGTGCGATTTCCGTGGCCCAGGCCCACAGCAAGACCCAGGTCCACAGCAGCACGGGCAGGCCCAAGCGCCACGCCACCCGCAGCCGCGGGCCCTCGGTTTTGGTTCCCGCGGGGGTGAACAGAAAGAGGCCATACAGCAGCCCGGCCGCCAATACGGGCCGTCGCCAGCGAGGGTTCCGCCAGGCCCACAGGACCAGCGCGGCCAGCGCGACGCTGACGAAGAGGAAGGTTTTGGGCGGCCGCGCCCACAGCTCGGGCCGGGACAGCGCGTACACCAGCGCGCGGCGGGCCAGAATGCCGGCGATGGGCGAAAAGGGCCGGCCCATGAGGAGCATATTGCGCACCAGCCACAACAGGCCCATCCCGGCCGCGGCCCCCCACAAGACCCATGCCCGCCGCGGCGCGCGTGCGGGCCCCAGGGCCGCGACTATGCCCGCCAGCACCGCCAACCCCGCGTTGGGCTTCACGGCCAGGGCCGCGCTCAGGGCCCAGGCCACGCCCCACGGATGCGGTCGGGCCGCGGGTTCCCCCAGGCCCCAGGGCAGGTGGGCCCAGGCGGCCAACACCAGCGCGGCCGCGAAGAGGTCGTTTTTGCCCACCCCGCTGGCGTAGTGGACCACGCGCCCCAGCTCCCGCCAGGGGTTGTTGGGCACGGGCAGGTAGAAGCTGAAGAACATGCCGCCCACCACCAGCCCGGCCAGCACGCCGGGCCAGCGGGCCATGCGCTGCAGCAGCACCGTGGCGGCCAGCAGCAGGCCCACCAGGGCCACGCCCGAAGCCGGGCCCAGGCCTTCGGCGCTGCGGCCCAGGCCCACCGAGAGGGCCAGCAGCCCCTCCCAGCCGTTGGGATATTGCGCGTAGGGCAGGGCCAGGTTCCAAAAGTGGCCGCGCTGTACCAGGTCCGTGGCTTTGGGCAGGTGGTAGTAGACCACATCCCAGGCCATGGCGCCGCCCATGAAGCCGCCCAAGGGGGTGCGGGGCCACAGCAGCACAGGGTAGACCACCAGGGCCCACAATAGCGCGGCGGGCAGCAGCCAGGCCCAGGGCGCACCGCGGGTAGGGGCCGCCGCGGGGGGCAGCCCGGCCCGGGCATAGGCCCACGCGGCCCCGGGCAGCAGGGCCAGGCTCAGCGCCAGGACGAAGCCCACCCGAAACAGGCCCACGAAGGCCAACCCCTGGCCGACGACCAGGGGCACACTGACCCCCAACAGCCACCCGGCCAGGAGCAGGGCCGGCCATCCGGGGCGTTGCGCAGAAGGCGAGGCGGGCATGGCGGTAAGTATACCAGCCGGGCCGGGCCGCGGTATAATCGCCTCACGCCACAAATGGGAGGAAGTCCGATGACGAGCCCCAGCGGTTACTACACGGCCACCGGCGACGACGGTTCCACCGGGCTGTTGGGCGCGGAACGGGTGCCTAAAGACCACCCCCGCATCGAAGCCCTGGGCGCGCTGGATGAGCTGAGCGCCGCGTTGGGGCTGGCCCGGGCCTTCGCCCGCACCGCGGAAGCCCGGGACCTGGCCCAACAGGTGCAACGCCACCTGTACGCGCTCATGGCCGAGGTCGCGGCCACGCCCGAGAACGCGGCCCGCTTTCGCACTTTGGGCCCCGAGCAGGTGGCCTGGCTGGAAGCCCGCATCGCGGCGCTGGAAGCCCAAGTGCCGCCCCCGCGGCTGTTCATCTTGCCCGGCGATAGCCAAAACGGCGCGTTTTGGGCCCTGGCCCGCGCGGTGGCCCGCCGCGCGGAGCGGCGGCTGGTTCCCCTGCAGCGGGAAGGCGCGGTGGACAACCCCGCGCTTCTGGCTTATCTCAACCGCCTTTCCAGCCTGTGCTTTGTGCTGGAGCTGTGGGAGAACCGGGCCGCGGGCGCGACCTACACCCGAGCCCAGGAATGAGCCATGACCGGCACCTGGATTAACATCGTCACCGTGTTGGTGGGCGGCACTTTGGGCCTGTTCTTCGGCGCGCGGCTGCCCGAGCGAGCCCGGCAAACGGTGTTCCACGGCCTGGGGGTGTTCACCCTGCTGCTGGGCGGACGCATGTTCGCGGCTTCCCAAAACGCGATTGTGGTGCTGTTGGGCCTGTTGCTGGGCGGCCTGCTGGGGGAATGGCTGCGCATCGAGGACGGCCTGCGGGGGCTGGGCGCGTGGTTCGAGGCCCACTTCACTTCGGCCGCGGCGGCCAACGACGGTTCCTCGCGCTTTGTGCGGGGCTTCTTGACGGCTTCGCTGCTCTTCTGCGTGGGGCCCATGACCATCCTGGGTTCCATCCAGGACGGGCTGACGGGCAATTATGAAGTGCTGGCCACCAAAGCCGTGATGGATGGCTTTGCCGCGCTGGCCTTTGCCTCGACTTTGGGCGTGGGGGTGCTGTTTTCCGCGGTGGTGGTGCTGGTCTATCAGGGCGGGCTGAGCCTGCTGGCCGCGCAGCTGCAAGGCGTCTTCACCGAGGCCATGCTGGCCGAACTCAACGGCGCGGGCGGGGTGCTGTTGGTGGCCCTGGCCCTCAGCAGTCTGTTAGAATTGAAGCGCATTCGGGTGGGGAACCTGCTGCCGGCCTTGCTGGTGGCGCCCCTGTTGGCCCACTGGTGGCCGACCCTCATGGCCGGGATGCAGACCGCCGGCCAATGGCTGTTACGGAGTGTGCCATGACGACGGCGACCCCTCAAGCGGCTCCCTGGCATTACAAGGCCCGGCGTTGGGCCCTGCGCGGGCTGTTGTACGCGGTGCTCGTCGCCGGCGCGGTCATCGCGCTCATTCCCTTTTTGTGGATGGTGTCGGTGTCGCTGATGAGCCTGGGCGAGGCCATCTCGGGCAAGTTCATCCCCTCCGCGTTGCACTGGGAAAATTACCTGGTGGCCTGGCGGGAGGCCGATTTCTCGGAGTACTTCCTCAACACGGTGCAAATCACGGCCATCACCCTTTCGGGGGAATTGTTGTTCAGCATCCTGGCCGCGTACGCGTTCGCCCGCATGCGCTTCCCGGGGCGGGACCTCATCTTCGGCATTTTGCTCAGCACCATGATGATTCCGGCCATGGTGCTGGTCATTCCCAACTTCCTCACCGTGACCTGGCTGGGCCGGGTGGGGCCCATCAAGTGGGTGAACAACTGGCCGGCCCTCACCATTCCCTTCATGGGCAGCGTGTTCAGCATTTTCTTGTTGCGGCAGTTCTTCGCCCAAATTCCCGACGACCTGTTCGACGCGGCCCAAATCGACGGCGCGGGGCACTGGCAGTTCCTGTGGCATGTGGTGCTGCCCCTGTCCAAAGCGCCCATTCTGGTCATCACGGTGCTGTCGTTCATCGGCACCTGGAACGCGCTGGCCTGGCCCCTGCTGGTGACCAATTCGCCCGAATGGCGGCCCATCGCGGTGGGGCTGTTCCAATTCGTGGACGAAGCCGGCGCGGAGATGAACCTGCAAATGGCCGGCGCGGTGATTTCGGTGATTCCCATTTTGATTTTGTACTTCTTGACCCAAAAGCAATTCACCGAGAGCATCGCCCGCAGCGGGTTGAAAGGCTGAAGGGTTTTGGGCCGAGCGCGCGGCGAACAAAAATAGAGAAATCTGCGGTCGTAGCGGCAGAAATCTTCGCTTTTCCGTAAAAACAACCCTTGCATTTCTGGATTTTTTCTGGTATAAGAAGAGCAGCGGCTGTTCCGGGTGCCCCCCTCACTCGGAATGGCCGCTTTCTTTTCCCGCTTTGGCAGGCATCCCCGGACGGGTGGGGTACAATGAAGGGCCCCGCGGCGCAGCACGGCCGCGGCGGAGCCTTTCCCCCAAGGAGATGCCCATGAACGACAAGCCCGTTTTGGCCGTCATTGGCGGCACCGGCAAGGAAGGCAAAGGCCTGGCCTATCGCTGGGCCAAAGCCGGCTATCGGGTCATCATCGGTTCCCGGTCCCTCGAGCGGGCCCAAAAGGCCGCGGCCGAGATACGCGAGCGGGTGGGTCCTCAGGCCCGGGTGGAAGGCCGGGCCAACGCGGACGCCGCGGCCGCGGGCGACATTGTGGTGCTGGCCGTGCCTTACAGCGCGCACCGGGCCACGGCCCAGGCCTTGCGCGATGCAGTGCAGGGCAAAATCGTGGTCGATGTGGCCGTGCCCCTCAACCCGCCCAAGGTGACCAAGGTGCATCTGCCCCCCGGTGGCAGCGCGGCCCTGGAGGCCCAGGAGATTTTCGGCCCCGAGGTGCATGTGGTCGATGCCTTTCAAAATATTTCGCATCATGTGCTGTGGAGCGACGAGACGCCGGAGATGGATGTGCTGGTGGCCGGACGGGGCAAGGCGGCCCGCCAAACGGTCATGCGGCTGGTGGAAGACGCGGGTTTTCGCGCCTGGGATGCGGGGCCCATCGAGAACACCGTCGTGGTGGAAGCCCTGACGCCGGTGCTCATTTACATCAACAAGGCCTACGGCGGCCCCAACGCGGGGGTGCGCATCGTGGGCGTGCGCCGGGATTGAGCCATGCCCCGCGGCCTCACCCTTACGCCTTTGCCCGGTATCCCTGAGGTGCGGCCCGGCGATGATTTGGCCGGGCTGGTGCTGCAGGCCCTGCGCCGGGCCGGCATCGCGCTGCAAGATGGCGATGTTTTGGTCCTGGCCCAAAAGGTGGTCTCCAAGGCCGAGGGGCGCTTCGCCCGCCTGGAAGATGTGACCCCCTCGCCCCGGGCCCAGGAGCTGGCCCGCCGCACCCACAAGGACCCCCGCCTGGTGGAGCTCGTTTTGCAGGAAAGCGCCGCGGTGCTGCGCGCGGTGCCCGGGGTGCTCATCGTGGAGCACCGCCTGGGCTTCGTGTGCGCCAACGCGGGCATCGACCGCTCCAATGTGCCGCCCCAGGGCCCCGAGGGGGAATGGGTGCTGCTGCTGCCCCGGGACCCCGACGCCAGCGCCGCGCGCCTGCGGGCCGCCTGGGAACGGGCTTCGGGGGCGCGGCTGGGGGTGCTCATCGTCGATTCCCACGGCCGGGCCTGGCGCTTGGGCACGGTGGGCATGGCCATCGGCCTTGCGGGCCTGCCCGCGCTGGTGGACCTGCGGGGCCAGCCCGACCGGCAGGGTTATGTGTTGCAGGTCACCCAGGTGGCCGTGGCCGACGAGCTGGCCGCCGCGGCCTCGCTGATGATGGGCCAGGCCGCGGAGGGCACGCCCGTGGTGCATGTGCGGGGCTTCCCTTACCCCCTGGCCGAGGGGCGCCTGGCCCATCTATTGCGCCCCCGGGAGCGGGACCTGTTCCGCTGAGGGCCGCGGGATGGCAGAGCGACGGCCGCGCTGGCGCGGTGGGTTGGCGCTGTTGTTGCTGCTGGTGGGGTTGTGGGGCGGCTGGGGAACCGTCGTCCCTCCGAGCCCTGAGGTGCCCCCTGAGGTGTGCCGCGCGGTGCAGCGCCTGCATTGGCAGGCCCAGGCCCTCACCCGTTGGGAACCGGCCGCGGCCGACGCGCTGGCCCGCTCGTTGGGCTATTCGGACCAGGCCGCGGCCAGTTTGATGTGCGTGCCCCTGAGCGTGACGGTGCTGCGCCGGGCCGGGCTGCTGCCCCCCACGGTGGAACCGGGCCGCTTCTGGCTGCTGGACCCCCAACGGGAGCCGCGCAAGGTGCAGCGGTTGTTCCCCGAGCGGGCGTTCGCGCATTATGCCTTCACCACGCCGCCGTTTCTGTTCGACTTTCGGCAGTTTCCCCTCATCCCCGGCGATGTGGTGTTTCTGTACTCGGGCGCGCTGGGCACTTTTTCCCACATGCTGGCGGTCACTTATGTGGACCGGGCCGGCCGGGCCTATGGTCTGAGCAACCTCAACACGCCCCACGGCTACATCGTGCGGGAAGTGTTGCTCTACGACCCGGCCCGGCCGGGCGTGGGCCAGCTGGCCCGCTGGAACGACCCCCGTTGGGCCCGTTTGGGCCTGACGGGCTTCGGTGGGTGGGAGGTATGGCGCCCGCGGCGTTGGCTGCCTTATGCCGACGCGCTGGCCCAGGGCGCGTGTGCGCAGCCGCCTCAGGCCGCGTGGTGGCTGGCCGCGGGCGGGCCCCAGGCCGACGAGTAGGCCGCCGCGGACGCCGGTTCCCCCAAACCCGCTCAAATCTGGTCCAGCGCACGCTCCAGGTCGGCCAGCAAATCGTCCACCGGCTCGATGCCCACCGAAAAGCGCACCAGGCCCTCGGTGATGCCCATGCGCCGTTGCGCTTCGGCCGGCACTTTGCGGTGGGTCATGCTGGCCGGGTGCTCGATGACGCTGTCGACTTTGCCCAGGCTCACGGCCAGCGCGGGCAGGGTCAGGCTTTCCATGAGGCGCACCCCGGCCTCATAGCCGCCCTTGAGCTCGAAGGAAATCATGCCGCCGAAGCAGTGCATTTGCTTCTTGGCCACCGCGTGCCCGGGGAAGGATTCCAGGCCGGGGTAAAACACCCGGGCCACTTTGGGGTGCTGGGCCAAAAAGCGGGCGATGCGGCCCGCGTTTTCGCAGTGGCGGGCCATGCGAATCTCGAAGGTCTTGAGGCCCATCATGGTCATCCAGGCCTCGAAGGGGCCCATGATTCCGCCGAAGGTCTTGAGCATGTCGTGCACCGGGCCGTGGATGAAGTCCAGGTCGCGGCTGACCACCGCGCCGCCGATGGCCTGGCCGTGGCCCGAGATGTACTTGGTCGTGCTGTGCACCACCACATCCACGCCCAAGGAGAGGGGGCGCTGGCAGTAGGGTGTGGCAAAGGTGTTGTCGATGGCGACCCAGGCGTTGTGGCGGTGGGCAATTTCGGTGACCGCGGCGATGTCGGTGATGTCTAAGGTGGGGTTGGCCGGGGTTTCGATGTAGGCCCAGGCCACTTTGGCGTGCCGCCGGAACGCGGCTTCCCACCCCTCGGGGGTGTTGTCGTCGACGAAGGTCACTTGCACGCCCAGTTGCGGGGCCACCTGGCTGAGGAAGACGAAAGTGGTGCCGTAGACCACCTTTTGGGCCAGGATGACGGAACCGCGCTTGGCCCGGGCCAGCAAGGCCGCGGTGATGGCCGCCATGCCCGAGGCAAACACCAACCCCGCGGCCGCCTCTTCGGGCGCGACGCCCTGGCGCAGGAAGTCGTAGGCTTCCAGCAGCGCGATTTTGCGGGCCAGGTGGTCGGCGTTGGGATGGCCCACGCGGCCATACACATAGCCGGGCTTCTCACCGCTGAAAATGGCCGCGCCCGTGGCTACATCGGGGAACGCGTAGGTGCTGGTGGGGATGATGGCCGGCAGGTGGGCATGGTAGGGGTGCAGTTCGGGGTCGTCGCCGCCGTGCAGGGCCCAGGTGCCCAACTGCCACTGGGGGGAAGGTTGCGTACGGCTCATGGTGCCTCCTTGCGATAAGGTTGGGTAGAAAAACAGCGTGGCGGCGCAGGAACCCACGCCGCCACGGTCGAAGCCTTAAACCGCCTTCCAGGCGCGCATACAGCCCATGGGGCGCATACAGGCCATGGGCATGGATTGGGGGCTGTTCGTTTGGGTTCGTGGCTGTCCTTTCATGGTTCAGCCTCCGCCACCCGCACGAAGCGCCGTTTGCCCACCCGCAGCACCCCCGGCCCGGGGAAGGGCGCGCGCGGGTCGTCGAGGACCTGACCGTCGAGGCGCACGCCCCGCTGCTGGATGAGGCGGCGGGCTTCGTTGCGGCTTTGCACCAGCCCGGCCGCGACCAGCACTTCCAGCACGGTTTGGCCCGGGCGCAGGGTGTAAGTGGGCATGTCGGCGGGCACCTCCCGCTGCTGGAACACGCGCACGAAGTGGGCCTCGGCGCGGGCTGCGGCCTCGGGGCCGTGGAAGATTTCCACCACTTCCCGGGCGATGCGCATCTTCAGGTCCCGGGGGTGCAGCCGGCCGGCCTGCAGGTCCGCTTCCAGCGCGGCGATTTCCTTCGGCGTCCAGCGGGTGAGCAGACGCATGTAGAGGGGCATGGCCTCGTCGGGCACGCTCATGATTTTGCCGTACATGTCCTCGGGCGACGCCTTGAGGGGGATGTGGTTGCCCAGGGACTTGCTCATTTTCATCTTGCCGTCGGTGCCCGGCAGCAGGGGCAGGAAGATGCCCACCTGGGGGCGTTGGCCGTGGGCCTCTTGCAGCTTGCGCCCGGCGACGATGATGTTGAAGGTTTGGTCCGTGCCGCCGATTTGCACATCGGCTTCTAAGGCCACCGCGTCGTAGCCCTGCATGAGGGGGTAGAAAAATTCGTGCAGGTGGATGGGGTCGCCCTTGTCGTACCGCTTGCGGAAGTTGTCGCGCGCCAGGAACTGCTGCACGGTGAAGTGCGAGGCCAGGTGGATGAGGTCGCCGAAGGTGAGCTTGCTCAGCCATTCGTGGTTGTAGCGAATGACCGTGCGCTCGGGGTCCAGCACCTTGAAGGCCTGTTCGGTGTAAGTGCGGGCGTTGGCCATCACTTCCTCGAAGGACATGAGCTTGCGGGCTTTGTCCTTGTCGCTGGGGTCGCCCACCAGGCTGGTGAAGGAACCGATGAGGAAGATGGCCGTGTGGCCCAGCTCCTGGAACTGGCGCAGTTTGCGCATGGGCACGGTGTGGCCCAGGTGCAGGTCCGAAGTGCGGGGGTCGACGCCCAGGTACACCCGCAGGGGGCGACCGGTGCGCTGGGCTTCTTCCAGGCGCTGGCGCAATTCCCGGCGCATGTTGCGTTCCAGTTCGGGGTCGCCGTATTCGGTGCCCTGAAAGAGGAGCTCCAGTTGCTCGTCGAGGGACATCTGGCGGGGGTCGATGGTCATGCCACGCCTCGGGAGGTGGGGATGAGAGTAGGTGGACACAATTGTACCATCAAAGAGGAGGGGTGGCAGAAGAGCAGGGAGCGGACAGCACGCAGCAGGGAGCCTTGTGGAATGCGGCGGCTCGGTGTCGCCGCGGGGATGAATGGCAGCAGTCAGCGGTCAGCAGGGAGCGCGATAGGGGCCTGCTCCCTATTCCCGCCGGCTTCCGGTGGTTGCCTAACGCCTTCGCTTCGGGCCCAGGGGGGTGGCCAGGGCGGGCAAAAAACAAGGCCCCGCGGGTTCACGCGGGGCCTTGGCGTTCGGTGAGGCGACGGCGGGATTCGAACCCGCGAATCAGGGCTTTGCAGGCCCCTGCCTTACCACTTGGCTACGTCGCCTCGGCGAGAGAAAGAAAGGCCGAGGGCAAAGTGACCCTCGGCCCGTTGCCCTCCAGAGCGGGCGACCGGACTCGAACCGGCGACCTTCTCCTTGGCAAGGAGGCGTTCTACCAACTGAACTACGCCCGCTTGGTCAGCTTGCGGCCCTCAGCCGTGGGGAGGAGGGCAAGCCCAGTGCCGAGGGCCAGAGTCGAACTGGCGACACGCGGATTTTCAGTCCGCTGCTCTACCTCCTGAGCTACCTCGGCACTACTCCTTACCAGCGCCCCTAATTTTACAAAGAACCCCCGGCTTTGTCAAGCGCGCGGTAGCAAGCCAACGACACCGCCTTTAAATTCCACACGGAGACACGGAGGACACGGAGAGAATAATTTCCCCGTTTCTCTGCGTTCCCCGTGCCTCCGTGTGATTTTATTCGTACCTGGAAAAGCCCGGGAGCGCAGGCGCGGCTTTTTCTTGCGGCAGGGCCTCATGCAGCGCCACAGCAGGCACGGCGAGGGCAGGGTTGTGTGTTATGCCGACAAAAACGGGCCCCGGCACCCGCCCCTTTAGGGCGTGAGCCGCGGGGGATGGATGAAGTATTGCCGCCACAAGGGCGTCAGGTCCGCTTGCGCCGGCAAATGGCGTTGCAAAAGCGCGGCCCAGTCTTGGGGAGTCACGATGCGGCCCTGATAAGTTCGCCGGTAGGCGCGCAAAAAGGCGAAAAACGCGTCGTCGCCTAAGGTGCGGCGTAAGTCGTGGTAAAAGTGCGCGCCATGCAGATAGACGGCGTCCCGGTAGCCCCGCCAGCTCTCGAACTCGTAAATGCTGCGGTCGATGGGCTGGTCCGGGGTGTAATAATCCACCCGATAGGTCCACCACCATTCCACCGCGATAGGGTCGCCCAGCTGCTCATAAAACAGATATTCGCTGTAAGTGGCCAGAGCCTCGTCCAGCCAGGGATGCAGGGCCTGGTCGTTGTGCACCTGGGCGAACCACCACTGGTGCGCGGTCTCGTGCACCGTGATGGCGATGAGCAGGGACCAGGGCCGACCGTTGTAATAATCGAAGAAATCGTAGCTCACCGAAGTCAGGCCATCGTATTCCATGCCATCGGGCAGGTCGGCCTGCACCACCACATAGCGCTGGCGGTGGTAGGGGCCAAAGCGTTGGCCGTAAGTCTCCAGCGCCTGCGCGGCCGCGTCCAGCACATCTTCCCCATACGCGCTCTCCAGGGGGAAGAAGTAGCCCTCCAGCCGGGTTTGGCCCAGGGTGCGTTCCAACCGAATGAAATAGGGGCTGAAGAAGAAGACCACGCCCCGGGTGGCTTCCATGCTGTAGCAGAAGCGTTGGGCCGCGTCTTCGGCGCAGGCCGTCGGGTCCGCGTTGGTGACGATGGTCAAATCGGGCGGTGGGTTGTAGATTTCCAGGTCGACTTGTACATCGCTCAAGGGGTAGGTCAGGTTTTCGCCGAAAAACCAGGGCGTGTTGACCTGCCAGCCCCGCCGTGGGTCGTAGGGCGGCAGGAAGAGGTACCAGTCGCTCCACAGCACCTGGCGCGCGGTGTAGCCCAAAGTGCGGGGGGCGTGCAAATCGCCGGGAGTGGTGCGCAGCACGGGCAGGCTCAGGCGATAGCGCAGGCGCAAGCGGGTTTCACCCCCCGGCGGCAGGGGGGTGGGCAGCGCCACCTGCACCGACATTTCGCGCACCTCGTTTTCCAGCGGCTGCCACTGGTCGCCCTGGCGCTGCCACGCACCCTCGAAGCGGAACACGCCCGGATACCACGCGGGCTGGGCCACGAAGACCAGGTCCTCTAAGGGCCATCCGGTGGCGTTGGTGTAGGCCACATCCTGGCGTACTTCCACCTCCTGGCCCAGGAAGTCGTAGCGCACTTCCAGGTCATACGCCGGGCGGGGCAGGGGCGCGGGGGTGGGGGTGACCGTGGGGCGCGGGGTAGCCGTGGCCGTCGCGCTGGGTTTGGGGGAAGGCGTGGCCGTGGGCCGCGGCCGTTGCGGCAGCGATGGCGCCGGGGGCAGCACCGCGAAGACCGGGTCCAGCACGGCCATCAGCAGGGCGATGACCACGCTGAACACCAGCCCTCGGCCCCACCAGGTGTTGAACAGCCAATGGCCCACGCGGCGAAGCATCCCTTTGCCTCCGACGGTACGACGCGGTCAGCGCGGTTTGACGGCCAGCACGCCAAAGGCCCGGGGCACGGGCTTCACCCGGACGAACCCCACGGCCCGCAGCCGTTCCATCACCCCGCGGGTCACATTGCGGCCCATCTTGGTTTCCTGGCTGCCCACATAGTGGAACAGCCGGCCGCCGGGCTTGAGCACCCGCCACAGCTGGGCGTAGAAGGCCGCGCCGTAAAGTTCCCCGGCCAGGGCGAATTGGGGTGGGTCGTGCAAAACGGCCGAGAAGAAATCCGCCGGGAGCCCGGCCACCAGGCGGGCCACATCGGCCTGCACCACCCGCACCCGCGGATGTTCAAACACGGGCTGCGACCAGGGGTTGCGCCGGGCCACGGCCAGCACCGCGGGGTCCAGTTCCACGCTGAGCACCCACTGGGCCGTGGCCGCGGCCTGCAGCGCGGAATAACCCAGGCCGAAGCAGGTATCGAGCACCCGACCCCGGGGGCGCAGGGCCTGCACTTTGGCCCGGGTGTCCTGCCACGGCTCCGAGCCCTGCACTCGATGCATGGGAATGCCCGAGATGAGCACGCTGGGCGCGTG
>JALSPJ010000006.1 GCA_026985995.1 Anaerolineales bacterium | reverse complement strand
GGCGGGCTGGGGCGGTTTGTGGGTACACAATACCTTCACCGTCGCGTCCGTCATCGCCCAGCTTCAAATGCCGGCCCTGGTGCTGGCCCACAACAAAACTTTGGCCGCCCAGCTCTACGCCGAATTCCAGGCCTTCTTCCCCGACAACGCGGTGGAGTACTTCGTCTCGTACTACGATTACTACCAGCCCGAGGCCTATGTGCCCCAGCAGGACCTCTACATCGAAAAGGACACCGAAATCAACGAAGAAATCGAGCGCCTGCGCCTGGCTGCTACCACCGCGCTCATGAGCCGCAAGGATGTCATCATCGTGGCTTCGGTGTCGGCCATTTACGGCCTGGGCAGCCCCGAAGCCTATGGCCGGGGAGTCATTCACCTGGAAGTGGGGCGCATCTACCGCCGCAAAGCCCTGCTGCGCCAGCTGGTCGAAAGCCAGTATCAGCGCAACGACTACGAACTGCGGCCCGGCACTTTCCGCGTGCGGGGCGACACGCTGGAGGTCGCGCCCGCGTATCTGGAGCGCACTGTGTACCGCATCACCTTCTTCGGCGACGAGGTGGAGCGCATTCTGGAGTACGACCCCGTCACCGGCGAACGCCGCGCCGCGCACCTCAGCCTGCAAATCTTCCCGGCCAAACACTACCTCACCGAGGAAGAAAAGCTGCAAAAGGCCATCGCCGACATCGAAGCCGAACTCGCGGAGCGGGTGGCCTGGTTCGAGGCCCAGGGCAAAGTGCTCGAGGCCCAACGCCTGCTGCAGCGCACCCGCTACGACCTGGAAATGCTGCGCGAGATGGGCTATTGCAAAGGCATCGAGAACTATTCCCGTCACCTGGAACAGCGCCCGCCCGGCTCGCCGCCCTGGACCTTGATGGACTACATGCCCAACGAGTATTTGCTCATCATCGACGAGTCGCACATGACCATCCCCCAAATTCGGGGCATGTACCACGGCGACCGCAGCCGCAAGCAAACCCTGGTCGATTACGGCTTCCGCCTGCCCAGCGCGTTGGACAACCGCCCCCTCACCTTCGAGGAATTCGAGGCCCGCATGGGCTACACCATCTACACCAGCGCCACCCCCGGGCCCTATGAGCTGGCCAAGGCCCAGCAGGTGGTGGAACAGCTCATCCGGCCCACGGGCATTCCCGACCCTGAAGTTGAAGTGCGGCCCACCCAGGGCCAAATCGACGACCTGCTGGGCGAAATCCGCCAGCGGGTGGCCCGGGGGGAACGGGCCCTGGTCACCACCCTAACCAAGCGCATGGCCGAGCGCCTGGCCGAATATCTGCAGGAACAGGGCATCAAAGCCTACTACCTGCATTCCGAAGTCGATACCTTAGACCGGGTGGGCATTTTGCGCGACCTGCGCCTGGGCAAATACGATGTCGTGGTGGGCATCAACCTGCTGCGCGAAGGGCTGGACCTGCCCGAAGTCTCGCTGGTGGCCATTCTGGACGCGGACAAAGAAGGCTTTTTGCGCTCCGCGACCGCGCTTATTCAGACCATTGGCCGCGCGGCCCGGCATGTGCACGGCAAGGTTATCATGTATGCGGACCGCATCACCGACGCCATGCAGCAGGCCATCGACGAAACCAACCGCCGCCGCGCCATTCAGCTGGCCTACAATGTGGAACACGGCATCACGCCTCGCAGCATCGTCAAGCCCATCCACGACCTCACGGACCGGGTGGCTGCGGAACACGACACGGAGGGCAGTGCGACGCCGCGTCCGGCCTCGGTGCTGGCCCAGGCCGCGGAGGCCGCGGCCACCTACGCGGCGCGGCAAGACCCCACCGCGTTGCGGCAGCTCATCGCCGAGCTGGAGCAGCAAATGCGCGCCGCGGCCGAAGCCCTGGAATTCGAGAAAGCCGCCGCACTACGGGACCAGATTTACGCGCTGCGGGCCCAATTGGAGGACGCCGACGACAGTGCACCAACGCCCTAATGCCTGGCACGCGTCTTTCCCCTGGCAGTGACCCATCAAAAGGGCCGTTTCGCGCCCGGGCTGCCTCTCCGCGAGCCTCCTGCTCGCCGCTGGAGAAGGCCCTGGTGGGCTGTATGAAAAACCTGGCCCGGAGCTGGGCCGGATTGTACTCCGACCAGGACCGTGGCCGGGTTGCATGTGGGTCCTGCGGTGCCCCTGGGAGAGGCAGGCTTCTGGGCCCGCGGTGCGCGCGGAGAATGCCCCTGAGCCCGGCCGCACTCCCTTCCCCTAAGGGCCGCAGCGTAGGGCCGGCTATACAGGGCGCCGCAGAATGTACCACACTTCCCGCCACGAGGGTTTCTTGCCCGACATCAGAATGCCCACCCGAAACAGGCGAATGCCCACCCAGGCCGCGATTCCCACCCCCAGCAACATGGAGGCAAAAGCGGCAATGATGTCGCCGGTGGGCACCGCGGTCAGGGCCACCCGCAGCATAATGGACAAGGGTGCGGTCCAGGGGATGAAGCTGAGCACCCGGGGCACCAGCCCGTTAGGGTTGAGGAAGAACAACGAGCCCAACATCAGAGGCAGGGTGCCCGTGAGCGAAACGAACATGGAGAATTGCTGACTTTCGCGTACATTGTTCCCCAGGGCGCCTAAACCCACCATGAGCAGCGCGTATAACAAGTAGCCTAACAGCAGCGCCGCGCCGGCCACCACCGCGAAGGTCCAATCCATGCCGCTCAGCAAGCCGCTCATGCTGCCGAAGGAACCCATGGCCGGGCCTGCGGCTGACCCCAGCAGCCACCGCGCGCTGACCACCCACACGGCCAGCTGGGTAAAGCCCAGCGCGCTCAAGCCGGCCATCTTCCCCCACAACATCTCCCAGGTGGTCACCGTCGAAAGCAGCACTTCCACCATGCGACTTTCCTTCTCCAGGGCCACGCTTTGCAGCAAATAGCCGGCGGTGGAAAACAGGGCCATGAAATACACCACACTGAGGATATACGCCCGCATAGTGTTCTGCGTTTGCTGTTGGCGTTCGGCCTGACCGGCCAGCACCACAATCTCAGCCTCGGGGGGTTCCTGCAGCAAAGCCAGCTCGTCGGGGGAAAGCACCTCATGCCAGTGGGCATACGCCACCAGCACGGTCAGGCGGCGATTCAGCGCCTCGCTGAACTCCGCGCCGGGGGTGAGGAACACCTGCAATCTGTGCACCTGCTCAGGGTAGCCCGGAGGCAGTATCACCAGGGCCAGGGCGTCGCCGCTGCGCACCGCGTCTTTTCCCGCGGCTTCGTCCTCGGCCCAGGTGAAGCCTTCCGGCAATGTCGGCGGCAGCAAACCGGCGCGGTCCAGCACCAGCATGGGTTTGTTCAGGTCCACCATGATGAGCCCTTCGGTCTCGGGCCGCTGGGACAACCAGCGAATGCCCAACAACACCAGCGCCGCCAGCAGGGGCAGGCCAAAAGTGGCAAACAAGAACCCACCCCGCCGGAAGTTGGTGCGATATTCATACGCGGCCATGATGCCGATGTTGCGCATACGCATGGGGAACCCTCCTACGCGGCGGCCAGAACTGGTTCCTGCCCGGCCACGGCCTGCAAAAAGATGTCTTCCAAGGACGGTTGCACCACCTCGAACCCTTCCAACGGCACCGCAGCCTGCACCAGGGCGAACAACACCTGTTGCGGCGAGGCTTGGGGCGCCAACTGCAAGTACCAGGACTGGGGTTCCTCCGCGGGTTGGGCCGTGACCACGCCGGGCAGGTCCGCGGGTAAGGTGCCGCCTGGGGCCAGGCGCACCGCAATCCGCCCTTGCATGTACCGGCGGCGCAACGCCGTCAGCGGGCCGTGTTCCACAATGCGCCCCCGGTGAATGAGCGCTACCTGGTCCGCCAGGCGTTCCACCCGGTGCAGCTGATGCGAACTCAACAACACGGTCCGCCCCTGGGCCTGCAGCTCGCGAATGATTTCGTCCACCAGACGCACATTGACCGGGTCCAGGCCCTGGAACGGTTCGTCCAAAATGACCAGATCGGGGTCGTGCACCAGGGTGGCAGCCAGCTGCACTTTTTGTTGCATTCCGTGGGAGAGCTCGTGCACCTTGCGCCGGGCCCAATCGGCCAGGCCAAAGCGTTCCAGCCAGGCCTGCGCGCGGCGCTCCGCGGTGCGCGCATCCAGCCCCTTCAGCCGGGCCAGGTATACCAGCAGCTCGGCCACCCGGGCCTGGCGATACAGCCCCCGGGCCTCGGGCAGGTACCCCAGGCGCTGACGCGCCGCACCCGGCGGCCCGCCCAGCACTCGAATCTCCCCCGCGTCGGGGATGTACATGCCCATGAGCAACCGCAAGGTGGTGGTTTTACCCGCGCCGTTGGGCCCTAACAGGGCGAACACCACCCCCCGAGGCACGCGCAGGGCGACCCCGTCGACCGCGCGGGTGGTGCCAAAGGATTTGTACAGTTGTTGGGTTTCGATGACCCAATCCGTCATGAGAGTATCTCCCGAGTAGGATGTTCGCGAAAATCACCGCTGTAAATACGCCAGCATGGCTTCCCGATAGCGCTGGAAGGCCTGACGCCCCTTGGAGGTGAGGCGGCACAAAGTCAGTGGAATGCGCCCCCGGAAGGTTTTGGTGATGTGCACATACCCCGCCTCTTCCAGCTTGCGCAGATGGGCCGAAAGATTGCCCTTGGTCAGGCCGGTGGCGTACAACAGATAGCGAAAATCGGCTTCGTCCACCGCGGCCAACGCGGCGACAATGGCCAGGCGGGCCGGCGCGTGAATGACCGGGTCTACCGGTGGGGCCCACGGGGCCCGTTCGCCCTGCTCGCTTCGCGCGGCATCCGCGTCTCGGGTCATGGCGCATCCTCCAGAGTCCATTGGGGATGCCGACGCAAGTAAGCGCGCAATACGAAGCCGCCAACAGTGGCCTGAGCCAGGCCCAGCACCAGGAACCACGGCCCGCCCTGGTCTACGAAAGCGCGCGCCGCGGCGCCCTGCCGAGCCCACCAATGGGCCAGAGGCAGCGTCAGCACCGCCAGCGCGGCGTAAGCCAGGCCACGCGGCCAGTTTTGAGCCAGGCCCAAACCCAGGTACAACACGGCCATGCCGGCGCTCAACGCCAGCCAGTAGCCCCACGCGGAGCGTTGTAGGGCCCACCACGCAATGGCCAAAACGAGCGCCACCACGCCCAACGCGGCTCCTGCCCAACGCGCCCGTTGCCGCGTTCGCGCATACCGCACATAGCCGGTGCGGGGATAGGTGATGCGCCACTTGAGGCGCTGCACCGCCCAGTTGGTCCCGAATACCAACGCGAACACGGCCAGAACTTGCAGCCAGGGGCCCATGCGCGGGGCGGTATACGCGTTCCAGGCCAAAAAGCCCGCGTACAGGCAAAACCCCAGGCCCAGCACCAGTTCGGCCAGACCATCGGCAAACCAGTAGCGCTGGGCTTGACGCCGCGCGGCGCGGAGCGGGTCCGTTGTCATGGCCTTTCACCTCCTACTGAATCTGGGCGCTTTCGCCTTCCGGGGGGAACCGGCTGCGGGAGCTTTGTGCTGTCGCAGCGCCCTGGTTGACGATGCATTTTGGTTTGTAATACAAACCAGTTTGAATTGTATGACAAAGGCTTGAGCCTGTCAAGGCCGGGTTGTCCTTTTCCCGGGGCTTTTCCAAAAATCAGCCAGAGGCAGGGGGACGGCGGAGACAAGCACGCCGGGCCGCCGCCGGCCCAGGCCGTGAAATGGGCAAAGGAAGCCGCGCGACCACCCTTACTTTACGCGCTGCGGAACCAGCTTGAGGCCGAAGCGCGGGGTAGCGGGGCGACTTCGGGCCAGGGGCCGGGCCCGGGCTGACCCAGCACCTGCCAGACCCGGCGCAGGAATTCCCCCACATCGTCGGTGGTCAGCAGGGCCCGCCGTTGTTCCCGGGTGAGGCCATAGGGGGCCAGGTAG
>JALSPJ010000005.1 GCA_026985995.1 Anaerolineales bacterium | reverse complement strand
GCGCTTGCTTTACTGCCTCTATTGAGCCTTTGGGGAACCCCGCGGGGAGGACCGAGGGCCGTGCTCGGTGGCCCCGCGGGGCTGCCCACCCAGGAGGGGATGCCATGAACCCTCGCTCTTGGCCCCGTTCCGCTCGGGCCCGCGGCCTGGGCCTGCTGGTGACCGCGCTGGCCCTGCTCATGGCCTGCCGGGTGCCCCGGCGCATCACCATCGTCATCGGCCCCACCGCGACGCCCGTGCCGTCGCCTGCGGCCCTGGCCACCCAGCCTCCCACCGCGCCAGTTTCGCGCCCACCGTCCCCCACCGCGCCGGCGACACCCACCCCCGCGGTGGCCGGCGTCGGTTCCCCCAGCCCCACCGCCACGGCCACCCCCAGCCCCACCGTCGCCCACCAGGTCACCCCTGGCGAGCCGCGCTACGCCGAGCGCCTGTGGGATGCCACATGCGAGCAAAGCGCCACCCAAGGCCCGCCCATCGTGCCCTTGCGGGGCGACGATTACTTCGTCAACCTCTACGAGCGGCCCTTCGACCCCGAAACCCAGGCCCATTACGCGCCCGAGCTGGACATTCGCCGCGCGGACATCGGCGCCGACGGCGAATGGGTGTATGTGACCTTAGAGCTGGTGGGCCCGCCGCCCCAGGGCCAGCCCACGGCCGTGGCCTATGGCGTGGAGCTGGACCTGGACATCGACGGCCGGGGCGAATGGCTGTTGTGGGCCCACGCGCCCTTCAGCACCGAATGGCAGGTGGCCGGGGTGCGCCTTTTCCACGACACCAACGACGATGTGGGCCAGGTGCGGGCCTGCCGGGCCGACCCGCCCCAACGGGGCGACAGTTACGACGCGCTGGTGTTCGACGCCGGCCAGGGCCCGGACCCCGACGCGGCCTGGGTGCGCTGGGTGCCCAAGACCCGCCCCCAGGTGCAGTTCGCGCTCCATTACCCCGTCATCGACCGGGACCCGGCCTTCATGTGGTGGGTGTGGGCCGACCGGGGCGTGGACCAACCCGCCTGGATGGACTATCACGACCACTTTCGGCCCGAGGAGGCTGGCTCGCCCTTCCCCAACAACCGCTACTACCCGGCCAAAGCCGTGGCCCGGGTCGACAACACCTGCCATTGGGTGTTCGGCTTCCAGCCCACGGGCGACGAGCCCTGCATCTGCGCGGGGAATTTCCCCACCCGCACGCCCAGCCCCACGCCCACTTTCACCCCCACCCCGCCGCCGCCCAAGGCCCGCATCGTGGGCTATTTCTGCAAGGACCGCAACGACAACAAGACCTGTGACCCGGCCACCGAAGGCGTGAGCGGCATGGGCGTGGCGTTGCATTACGGGCCCTGTGGGTCCCCCGGCGGCGTGTATGCCACCGCGGTTTCGGGCAACGACGGCAAGTTCGTGCTGCAAGCGCCGCCCGGCGTGTGGTGCCTCATTCCCGACCGCAATCTGTGGGTGCCGGCGCGGCAGGTGGTCAGCATTTCCCCCGGCGTGACCAGCGTGGGGCCCTTTTACTTCATGTATCGCTGACCCCGCGCGGCGCACGACCCGCCCCGGGGTGCGGGGAGGTTTGTCATGTGGAAGATGTTGCGTTCGCTTCGACCGCACCGCGCGGGGTTGGCCGGGGCCGTAGCGCTGCTGGCCCTGCTGAGCCTGAGCGGGTGCATTTCCGACGGCGAAATTCACTTCGACCGGCCCCTGAATTATTTCGACGCGCCGGCGGCCAACACCACCGTGTGGGCCGGCACGCGGGTCAAAATTCAGGTTTCCTTCGTCACCACGGGCCTGCAGCCTGATGAGTTCGTGCTGTATGTGCAGGGGCCGGTGCCCAAACGGGTGCCTTTGACCCCCGCGACCCGCATGCACAACCTGGTCATCGTCACCGGCACCTGGACCCCTACGGTGGCGGGGGAATATCGCCTGCACGCAGAGGCCTGCCAGGGCGACGATTGCCTCATCGCCAGCGGGCCGGTCATTGTGGTGCAGGAGGCGGTGCAGGCCCACCGGGCCCTGGCCACCACGGTCACGCCCACGGCCGCGCCTTCGCCCACCCCAACGGCCGGGGCTACGGCCACGCCGTGGCCCCCCACCCCCACTCCCGACACGCGGCCCCCCACCCCCACTCCCGACACGCGGCCCCCCACCATCACCCAGGTGCGCGCGCTGGATAGCCGCATCACCTGGCCCGATTGCGACCACACCGCGGTGGTCATCCAGGCGCAGGTGCAGGACCCCGGCGGCGTGGCCGCGGTGCAGCTGCGCTTTCGGGTGCACAAGGGCGACGCGGTAGGCCAATGGGTGCTGCGGCCCATGACCCTGCAGGCCGCGCCCCACGGCTACGCGGTCACCCTGCGGGCGGAGGACCTGCCGGCCAGCCTGGACCCGCCGGCCTACGCCACCACCGCTTCGTGGGTGGAATATGTGGTGTTGGCGCGCGACCAGGCCGGGAATACGGCCCAGGAGCCCCCGGGGGCGGGCTACCGCCTGCCCATTTCGTTGTGCACCCGTGAGCCCTGAAGGAGACCGACGATGAAGCGCAAACTCGGTTGTTGGCTGGCCGGAATGGCGGTGCTGGTGGGGGCCTGCCTGGGCATTTTCTTCCTGGGCCGCTGGGCTTTGCGCGGCACCCCCGCGCCCCGGGCCGCGGTCACCATCACCTGGCTGCAGCCTGAAGCGGGCCAGCGCCCCGTAGTCGGGCAATCGGTGACGGTGCAGGTGCAAGCCGCGGCCCGCGCTGCCGGCGGCTCCGTGACCCGGCTGATGGTGTGGGCCGAAGACGGCGTTTTGGCCACGGCCAGCGGTCCGGCCCCGGTGGTGGTGGCGCAAAGCGCCTGGACCCCGGCGCGGCCCGGGGCCCACTCTTTGCTGGCCCTGGCGCAAGACGGGCAGGGCCGGATGCAGGTGGCCGCGCTTACGGTGCAGGTGCAGGCCGCGGCCGACGACGCGGACCACGACGGCGTGCCCGATGCGCGCGACCCGTGCCCCGAGCAATGGGGCCAGCCCACCAACGGCTGCCCCGCGACGCCCGCGGCGTCCCCCACCCCGCCGCCCGCCGGTACGCCCTCGACGCCAGGGCCTGGCGACGGTTCCCCCAGCCCCACCCCCCAGGCCCCGGACGAAGCCCTGCCGTCCCCACCGGAATGGCCCGAGGTGACCTGGCCCTGGCTGGACCAGGACGGCGACGGCCTGTGGGATTTCGAAGACGCGTGCCCCACCGAGGCCGGTCCCCGGCCAAACCACGGCTGCCCTATGTGGCTGTTGACGCCGCCGTCGCCGGGGAGCCCGGCGCAAATTTGCGCGCTGCGGCCCGACCTTTGCCGCTTGCAACTCGACAGCGACGGCGACGGCGTGCCCGACGGCCTGGACGCCTGCCCCCAACGCCCTGGACCGCCCAGCCTGGAGGGCTGCCCGCTGGATTTCGCCGGTCTGGCCGATTTCGCGGCGCTGGCCCCCCGGCCGGTTCCCCCCTTGCCCGCGCTGGACCCGTGCCAGCAGCTGTTGGGCCCGGCGCGCGCCTGGTGCGAGCAATGGGTCCAGGCCGGTGGCGGGGAGCGGGCGCGCGAGACCACGGTACAGCTGGAGCTGCGCCTCGGCCCCTTCATCTACACCGATGTGGCGTGGCACATCTTCTTCTGCTGGGTCGGCGGCGGCGGGCTTTGGGCGCGCATTCCCAGCAGCGGGGGCGGCGCGTATGCCGGGCCCGACACCACCTGGCCGACCCTCTATTGGGAGCGCGGGGTCAAGGTGCAAGTGCCTTTGGCCCCCCTGACCTTGCGCATGATGTGCTATGGCTCCCGGGGGAACCCGGCAGAGGGCGCGGTACCCTTGGGGCTGGCCCAGGTGGTGGTTCCCCCCAACCTGTGGGACGGAGAAGCGTATGAAGTGAGCGCCCATGCCCGGGGGCCTCACGCGTGGGGTTTTTGGACGCGCTATCGCATTTGTGCCGAGGAATGCAAGTAGGCCGTGGTCGCGGACGACTTTTCCACAAGTGCAACATTGGGTGTAAGGGTATGTTTTAAATCGTCGTCGTAGAGCCTGGGGATATGGGGATAACGCGCGCGCCTATAGAAGGAAGGAATGGGGTTTTGACCTTTGCGTTGTCAGGGGCGGGGCGGTTGATGCGCTGTGGACAAAGCATGGGGAGGGTGTGGATGGGTTATCCTGTGTTGTCCATAGGATGTGCCCATATTTATCCACAGGCGAAGATGTGGGGCTTGGCCGGGGGGCAGGGCCCAGATGTGGGGCGGGTTTGGCGTGGTCGGGGTTTCTTTATCCACAAGCCGCGCGCGTTGTCCACAGTTTTTCCCCAGTTATCCACAAAAAAGCCCCATCGCGAGGGCGATGGGGCCGGGCAGGCCAAGGGTTGAGCCTGGGCGGGGCTTAGTGCCCGTCTTTCTTGGGCGTGCCGAGCAACCCGGGGCCCATGAGGCCGGTGGGCAGGTGCACCGGCTTGACGGGGGTTTCTTTGCCAAAGGTGACGATGCCGTCGGGGGTTTCGGCTTCCACCGCGATGCCCAGGCTTTGCAGCTCTTTGACCAGCACTTTGAAGGAGGCCGGCAGCCGCGGGGCTTCGATGGGCTGGTTCTTGACGATGGCTTCGTAGGTCTTGAGGCGGCCCTGGACATCGTCGGACTTGATGGTGAGCATTTCTTGCAGCGCGTAGGCCGCGCCGTAGGCTTCCAGGGCCCACACCTCCATTTCGCCGAAGCGCTGACCGCCGAACTGGGCCTTGCCGCCCAAGGGCTGCTGGGTGATGAGGCTGTAGGGCCCGATGGAGCGGGCGTGGACCTTGTCTTCCACCAGGTGGTGCAGCTTCATCACCGTCATCACGCCCACGGTCACGGGCCGGTCGTAAGGCTCGCCGGTCATGCCATCGCGCACGATTTGCTTGCCTAAGATGGGCATGGGCCGACCGGTTTCGAGCATGACCTGGGTGGCCCGCTCGCGCACCTGATCCGCGGGCAGGCGGTCGATTTCGGCCGCGTCGTAGCCTAAGCTCTTCATCCACAGGCGCAGGCCGGCGTCGATGGCCCGGCGGTTGTTCTCGTCCCGCTCTTGGGGGGTGAGGCCCATGTCTTCGAAGGCCAGGATGGCCTCGGGGTCGTAGCCCTGCTCCCGCAGCCATTCGGTGAGCACCGCGCGGCGGGCGTAGGTTTCGTCGCCGGCCAGGGCGAAGATGTCGTAGCCCTTTGCGCCCAAGAATTGCTCCAGGTAGAGAATGCGCACATCCGCGTCGTCGCGCAGGTCTTCGGGGCCCAGGTTTTGTTCGTTGGCCCAGGCCCAGGCCCGCTCGGTGATGACCTTCCAGGCCTGGTCAATCATCCAGGCCCGGGCCAGTTCGGCTTCCACTTCTTCCTCGGTGGGGCTGTCGAACACGGGCACCACCGCGCGGAAGCCCAGCTGTTTGGCGGCCCAGCCCAGGTGCACTTCCAGCACCTGGCCGATGTTCATGCGGCCCGGCACGCCCAAGGGGTTGAGGATGATGTCCACCGGCGTGCCGTCTTCCAGGAAGGGCATGTCTTCCACGGGCACGACTTTGGAGACCACGCCCTTGTTACCGTGGCGGCCGGCCATTTTGTCGCCGGCGGTGATTTTGCGGCGCTGGGCCACCATGACCCGCACCATCTTCTCCACGCCCGCGGGAAGGTCCCGGTGTTCTTCCCGGGTGAAGACGGTGACATCAACCACCGTACCCCGCTCGCCGTGGGGCATGCGCAGGGAGGTGTCTTTCACATCCCGGGATTTTTCACCGAAGATGGCCCGCAGCAGGCGCTCTTCGGGCGTGAGTTCCTTCTCGCCTTTGGGGGTCACTTTGCCCACCAAAATATCCTTGGGCCCTACCTGGGCGCCAATGCGGATGATGCCGTTCTCGTCCAGGTCCCGCAGCTGGTCTTCGCCGGTGTTGGGGATGTCGCGGGTGATTTCTTCGGGGCCCAGGCGGGTGTCGCGGGCTTCGACTTCGTATTTTTCGATGTGGATGGAGGTGTACTTGTCTTCCTGGATGAGGCGTTCGGAGATGAGGATAGCGTCCTCGAAGTTGCCGCCTTCCCAGGAGAGGAAGGCCACGACCACATTTTGGCCTAAGGCCAGGTCGCCGTGGTCGGTGGAAGAGCTATCGGCCAGCACATCGCCCTGGCGCACCCGCTGGCCTTTGACCACGATGGGCCGCTGGTCAATGCAGGTGCTTTGGTTGGAACGGCGATAGCGCTGCAGGGGGTAGATTTCTTCGCGGCCGTCGTCGGTGCGCAGCACGATTTGTTCGCCGGTGACGGAGACGACCTCGCCGTCGCTTTGGGCCAACACCACCTGGCCCGAGTCGTAGGCGGCTTTGCGCTCGATGCCGGTGCCCACCATGGGCGCGTCGGGCCGCAGCAGGGGCACGGCCTGGTTTTGCATGTTGGAACCCATCAGCGCGCGGGTCGGGTCGTCGTGTTCCAAAAAGGGAATGAGCCCCGCGCTGATGCCCACGATTTGGTTGGGGGCCACATCCATGTAGGCGATTTGCTCGGGGTCGGTGAACTGGAATTTGCCTCGGTAGCGGGTGAGGATGTCGTCGTGGGCGAATTCGTGGAATTCGTTGAGGGGGGCGTTGGCCTGGGCGATGTAGTAGCGGTCTTCCTGGTCCGCGGTCAGATATTCCACATCGCGCGACACCCAGGGCACAATGGCCAGGGGCCGGTCGCCCAAGGCCTGGGCCAGCAGGGCCGCGGTGTCGGGGGAGACCCGTTCGCCGGCCCGGGCCAGAATTTGGCCGTCGTCGCTCACCGCGTCCTGGCGCAGGCGGCGGCCCACCAGCCGGGGGTCGTTGGCCGGCAGCTCCCGGTAGACCCGGCGGTAGGGGGTTTCGATGAAGCCGTAGGGGTTGACCCGGGCGTAGGTGGCCAGCCGACCGATGAGGCCGATGTTGGGGCCTTCGGGGGTTTCGATGGGGCAAATGCGCCCGTAGTGGGAGTGGTGCACATCGCGCACATCGAAGCCGGCCCGCTCCCGGCGCAGGCCGCCGGGGCCCAGCGCGGAGAGGGTGCGCTTGTGGCGCAGCTCGGCCAGGGGGTTGGTCTGGTCCATGAATTGCGAGAGCTGGCTGGAACCGAAGAACTCACGCAGCGCGGCGGTGATGGGGCGAATGTTGATGATGCTGGCCGGGGTGACCCGCTCCTGGTCGCCGCGGATGGACATGCGCTCCTTGATGACCCGCTCCATGCGGCGCAGGCCCACCCGCAGGCGGGTTTGCACCAGCTCGCCCACGGTGCGCACCCGGCGGTTGGCCAGGTGGTCGATGTCGTCGGGCTCTTCCAGTTCGTTGTTGATGGCGATGAGCCGGCGCACCATGTGCACGATGTCCCATTTGGTCAGGGCGCGGTGTTCCATGGGCACCAGGCCATGGAGGTCGAATTTCTGGTTCATCTTGTAGCGCCCGACCCGGGCCAGGTCGTAGTAGCGATTGTCGAAGAGCTGGCCCTGCAAAAAGGCGCGGGCGTTGTCTAAGGTGGGCGGCTCGCCGGGCCGCAGGCGCTTGTAGAGTTCAATGAGCGCGGCCTCGGCGATGCTCAGGCCGTCTTCCAGGTCCAGCTCGGGCTCTTGCTGAATGCTGGCGGCGATGAAGGGCCGGTCGGGGTTCTTGTCAACATCGGCGAAGAGCTCGATGAGCTCCGCGTCGGTGCCTTGCTGCAGCGGTGCGTTGGGCATGCCATCGTCGAGGGCTGCCAGGGCCCGCAGGAACAAGGTGACGGGCACGGAGCGTCGGCGATTGTATTTGAGGATGATATAGTCGCTCTTGCGGGTTTCCAGCTCCAGCCACACGCCCCGGTCGGGAATGAGCTTGGCCGTGGCCATGCGGCGGCCGGTGGTGCGGTCCAGCGGGGCTTCGAAGTAAGCGCCCGGGGAGCGGATGAGCTGCGACACCACCACCCGCTGGGTGCCGTTGATGATGAAGGTGCCCTGCTCGGTCATCTCGGGGAAGTCGCCCAGGAACACATCTTGCTTGATGGGCTCGGGCACCTCGGGGCCGATGAGCAGCACCGAAGCCCACAAGGGGCGGGCGTAGGTCAGGCCGCGTTCCAGGCATTCTTCGATGGTGTGCTTGGGTTCTTTGAACCAAAACTTGAGCCCCCACTCCCGGGCTTCGGGGGAGTTGCCGGGGAAGTAGAGGCGCATGCCTTCGTTGTAGGCCACCACGGGGGAGATTTCGTCGAAAATTTCGGCCAGGCCTTCTTCCTTGAGCCAGCGGTAGGAATTGAGTTGCACTTCAATGAGGGGGGGCAATTCCATGGCCGCTTCCAGGCGGCCATAATTCTTGATGCGCGTAGGCGTCGCCATAACTGTTCGTCCTCCGTTAGACGAGGGTGCCGAAAAAGAGGGCTGCGGCGCAAACCTCAATTATAGGGGGAAGGGTGCTTTTGGGCAAGGGTTGGCGGCAAAAAACAACAAAAACCCCACCGGCCCTGCGGTATAGGGCCGCGGGGAAAGCGCCATTGGCCAGTGCTGCTTACCTCCCATGAGTGGGGCGAGCGGGAATCGAACCCGCACGGGCGAAGCCCGGGGGATTTTAAGTCCCCTGCGTCTGCCTGTTCCGCCATCGCCCCGCCACCCGCGATTTTAACGGCAACCGGGGCTGGGGTCAAGGCGCGCCGGAGGGATGAAACCGCGGAGCAACGACAGCAGGGAGCGCAGCAGGGGCGACCCGGCCGGGCGCCCGGGAATGAAGCCGCGGATACACGCGGATGGACGCGGATGAAATGAAAAAACCACGGATAAACACAGAAAAACACGGATGAAAAACAGCGGGGAGCAGGGAACGCGGGTAGGGGCGATCCGGCTGGGCGCCCGGCCCGGTAGGGGCGCAGCGTGTTGCGCCCGGGGGATGAAGCCGCGGATGAACAACAGCAGTCAGCAGGGAGTGGTCAGCAGTCAGCAATCGTGCCCCCGCCAACCACTAACTACCAACCACCAACTTCCAACCACCAACCACTCGTTGGAACGCCCCTACGCAGCCCATCGGCGCCGCGGTATAATGTAGCCGTCGGTCCTGTTTGTTGCGCTTTGTTCAGAGGAGGCTGCCATGCAGAAGACGCGTTTGCCTCTGGTGATGCTGCTGGGGCTGGCCGCGCTGGCCCTGCTGAGCGGCTGCGCGGGTGCGGCCCCCACCCCCGCCGAGGCTATGCGCGAGGCCAAGGCGGCTGTGCCCGCGGTGGTGACGGTGACCGCGGCCGACCTGATGTCCCCCACGCCCTCGCAGACGCCAACGCCTACCGAGACGCCGACGCCTACCCCGACGCCGACGCCCGAAGCTACGCCCGAAGCCGGTGGGGCTGCCCTCGCCTCCGATGCGGAAGTAAACGACAATGAGCCCCAGTTGGTGCAACAAATGCGTGCCTTGGGCGAACAATACCGTCAGGGTAGTCTCAAATGGGAAGAACTGCCCCAAGCCTTGGAGCAGGTGCTGACAGGTACCCAGATTGAGATGGTGGTGAATGAGAGGGTGATTCTAGCTGACTGGCTGAAGCGGGGTTTAATCGAAGAGAAATATATACCTTACGCTCAGGCAAGTATAGAGAGAACAGTCAAGGAAAAATTTGATCCGAGCGAGCCTAAAATATATAATCTAATTGTAGAATTTGGAAAGAAATATATGATTGGTTTAGGAGATTTGATGCAGTACTATTTACGCGAAAACTCAGAGGCTAATTGGGATCCCACTGGATTTTGGCGCAGCCTACAAGTGTTCGCCGAACAGAGTGGTACCATCATAACCGTCACCTTCCCTGAAGGAAGTGTGATTTTGCATCCTGATGGTTCCTACACCTTTGGGGCTGGTTATAATAATAGTTTTCTGAGATCCGAGTGGGAAGAGGGCTGGCTCAATCAGGAATGGCTGGTGCAAGGGAAGTATACATTATCAAGAGTATACGGCCCCAATATCGGTTGGAACTTTGACGACCATGTGTACCCGCAAACTGCATTCATAACGCTGCAACCGGCAGTGTCCAACCAGGGCGATGGTTGCATTGTTTCTGAACTCAAGCCCCTGAAAGACAGCATTGATTTTTGGGCTAATGAGAACATTCCGTATGAGGTCACAGATTTTAGAGCCGTTGATAAAGACAAATGCGATGCTTACCTCCCCCAGCCTATCTTCAAATAAGGAATAGATTTGTCCGCCGCGGGTAGATATGATATTATTTTTTATATGTCAATCCAAAGGAAACAAAGGGGAGGGTATGGACTTGTTGTAGCAGGGCTATTGTTTCTATTTCTGAGCATCTTTTGGCTTGCGCCTCAAATTCAGGCTTGCTGGGATTGTGGCTCATGCCAGGAAGTATATCCGGGATTTACTTGTGGGCAATGCCAGGATGTGGGCTTGAAGTGCAAAAAATCGGAATGCCCCATGGGATGTGAGTGTACGCCTACAGAATGTTCGATGAGTTGTGGCTGCCCTTTGGGAGATACCAGCTGCGGGTATTGTGCTTCAGCCAGCAATTGTGTATGTACAGGCGGTGGAGGTAGTGACGAATGCACGGTTGATTCCGATTGCGGCCCGGGATGTCGTTGTTTGGCCGGTTCCAGCGGTAATTACTGCTACTGCGGAGGTGGCGGCGGCGGCGGAGGTGGGGGCAACAACCCGCCCTCCTGTAACTTCGATGCCTTCCCCAATGCTATCGACTACGACGGCAAGGCCTTTGTCGACCCCAACTCGGGCACCAACCAGGTGCTCATGCCCTCCAGCAACACTTACGCCATTGCCACCAGTGACCCCGACGGCGATAGTGTCAGCATCACCAGCTTTTCGGTGGACAAACCCGATTGTCTGGCGGCGACCCGCAGCGGCAAGCAGGTGACCCTCACGCCCCAGGGCGCGGTCACGGGCAAAACCCCGACTTTGGACGGCCCGACTTCCAATGTGTGCACGGTGACGCTGACTGCCCAGGTCTCCGACGGCAACGGCGGTACGGCCAGTTGTAGCAAGTCCATCCAGGTGCGTTACCCCCGGCCCCGGCTTTCTGCGGTGTATTTGTACGACTTCAACCACCTCATCGTGCCCGCTGCGCCGGATGACCAGCCGCCCAACGCGCTGCGCGACGACCAGTTTGCCTATGTAGGCGGTATGGCGCGTGACCCCTTTGCCCCCGCGGGTGTGCCGCTGCTGAACGCCGGTTCCCCCACGCAAGATTTGCCCCCGGCGGACCAACGGGTGCAGGTGCAGCAGTATCTGGCCAGTGACCACAATATGCTGCGCTTGGCGTTGGTTGTGCGAGACGCCAACGGCAACAAGGGCCTGAACCTGAACGCCTGGGCTGCGGAAAACACCACCGCGGTGTATCTGGATGGGCCTACGGGGCAGGATATTCCGCTTTTGATTGGCGGCTATGGCATTACGCGGCAGCGGGTGTGGGACCCAACTACCAAGGTGTTCTGGCAGGTGTATCTGTACGGCATCGACGCGGGTGGGGGTATTGTGCCCTTTGGGTCGTTTACGGATTTTGACCGCTGTGTGAACGACCCCAACACTGCGGCTGGTCTCCCGGGAATGAAGCCGCGGATAAACGCGGATGGACGCGGATGAAAAAGAGCAGGGAGCGGTGGGCGGTCAGCAGGGAGCAAAGGTGGCCCCCTGCCAACTTCCAACCACCAACCACCAACTACCAGCCTCTAACCTCCAACCACCAACTCCCATCCCTCCCCCGTTACGGCAGCGTCTTCAGGAAGGCAAACAGGTCGGCCAGGTCCTGGTCGCTCAAGTTCCAGCGGGGCATGTTGGGGTCCACGGGGTCGCCGTTGGGGTGGCGGCCCTCGACCACGGCCCGGCGGAAGTCTTCCAGGGTGTAGCCAGCCTCGCCGCCCTGCTCATCGTGCTCACCGCCCCCGCCTTCCTCATGCTCTTCCGAAGCCAGGGCTTTGTAGCGAATGTCGGGCGCGTCCATGACGGTCATGTGCATGAAGTGCCGGCCGCCCTGCGCGGTGGGGCCGTGGCACGAGGCGCAGGTCAGGCTGCCTTGCATCATGCCGAAATTTTCGAAGGCCGGACCGCCCTGATAGGTGATGCGTTCGCCCCGCCAGTTGGTGCCGGTGTAATAAATGCGCCGGCCGTTTTCGATGGGGTCGTAGGAACTTTGCCCCGGCAGCACCGCGGCGGAACACGCGGCCGCGACCGCGGCCACCACCAAAGCTATGACGAGACCTTGGCCTATCTTCCTCATGGCAGGGCCCTCCGCGATGCCTGACCCGGGGGCAGCGCCGCGGGCCCCTGCCGCGAGGAGTGCGCCGGGGGCAAGGCCGGCCGCGAGGCTTCACGCACCTGTGGCCGCGCCGGGGTTTGCCCTTGCAGGGCCGCGCCACACTGGGGGCACCAGGCGAAATTCGGTTGCACGGCCGCGCCGCATTGGGGGCAGGCCAGGGTTTGGGCCTGGGCCGTCGGCGGCATCGCGGCCCAGGGCGCGTTCCACAGCATGTAGGGGGAAGGGTGATGACCACACATGAGACACCTCCGGTGAGGTAGGGAAGCGGTGTGGGCCCCGGAAAGCCAGGGCCCACACCCGCGGGGAGGGAGGGATGTCAGACCGCCGCGTCTTTGGGCGTCGGCGCTCGCAATTCAAACCCGCAATAAGGGCAGACCTGCCATTGCGGGTCCACAGGTTGGCCGCACTGGGGGCATTGGGCCGCGGTTGCCGGCGGCACCGCCCCCGGCGCGCTCATGGGCGTTTGCCCGGCCCGGCGGAAGAGGGTCATGCCCAACCACACGCCGCCGGCCACCACCAGGGCCAACAGCAGCAGCGGGATGAGCGCGCCTAAGAACATGAAGGGGCCCCAGGCAGCCGCGCCCGGTCCCATCATGCCGGCGTAGCCGCCCCAACGACCGCCCATCATGCCGCCCATGCCCATGCCGCCGTAACCGCCCCAGCCGCAGCAGCCGCCGGGGCCGAAGAACCAGCCGGGGAAGGCGAAGAAACCAAACACCAGCAGGGCCACCAGGCCCGCAATCAACCAAAACCAACCTCGGCGCATGAGAAAACCTCCTTGTGCGGGTCGTCCAGCGGGTGGGATGCCAGCCTCATCGTGAGGCATGTTCATCGTAGCCCGGCGCCGCGGTGCAGTCATGCGCCAAATCGCGTATTCCCTCCCCGCCGAAACGCGCTGGGGCATTATCGGCAAAGCGGCTATGCTAAAGGCCAGGAGCGGGTTATGATTTCTGCCGTTTTGTTTCCCCCCATGCAGGTGAATTGCGCCCATGCGGAACGCGAGCTCGTGGCCCTGTTGCACCAACACGGCTTTCGGGTGCAGCGGGCTTTCGACCTGGACCGCAGTCGGGCCCCCGACCCGCGGGTCCGCTGCCCGCATCACGGCACCACCCGCTGCACCTGCCGCCTGAGCACTTATCTGGTCTATACGGCCAACGGCCTGCTGCTGGGCGTGCTGGTTTTGCAGGGCCACGACCGCCGCACCCGCTTGCGCTGGAACCCGACCACGCACCAGGCCGCGGCCGTGGAGACCTTGATGCGCGCCTGGACCCGCGCTTACACCCGAACCTGACCCCGGAGGAACCCCCATGCCTCGCGACCCCGTTTGCGGCATGCAAGTTCATGCGCTATGGGCCACCGCGGAGGTGGAATACGACGGGCAACGCTTCTTTTTCTGTTCCCTGGCCTGCCGCGACGCGTTTGTGCAACACCCCGAGCGTTATGTGGAACCGTCCTCGGCGGACGCGGACGAGGGGCCCCCTGCCCCATCCGGGTCTACCCCCCACGAGGGGAAATGCTGCTGGATGTGAATCCACGCCCCGGGAGGCGAACATGAAACCTTCCCCTTCGATGCGTAACCCGCCGGCGCCAGGCTGGCGCGGGCTGTTGCTGTTTTCGGTGTTCTATGGCGCGTTCGTCGGGCTCCCCTGGCTGGCG
>JALSPJ010000004.1 GCA_026985995.1 Anaerolineales bacterium | reverse complement strand
TGGGGTTGGGTCACCCCGGCCCGCTGGATTTACACGGCCTACAGTTTCGTATGCCACCAGTTGCCCCAGCGCTCTTATTTTCTCTTCGGCCCGCGGCTCATGTACGACCTGGCCGAGGTGCAGGCCGCTTTTCGGGCCACGACCAACCCCCTGGTGCTGCGCCAGTTCATCGGCACCGCATCCATGGGTTGGAAGGTGGCCTGGTCAGACCGCATGGTCAGCCTGTACACCAGCGTGCTGTTGGGAGTGTGGTTCTGGTGGCCGTGGCTGCGCAAACGGCGGGGCCGGCCCTGGCCTTTGTGGGTGCTGGTGCTGTGCACCCTGCCCCTGGCCCTCGACGGCACCACCCATTTGCTCAGCGATGCGCTGTACGGCATTGGCCGCGGGTTCCGCTACACCAATCCCTGGCTGGTCGCATTGACGCGTGGCGCATTCCCTGCTACCTTTTATGTAGGCAATGGCCTTGGCTCGTTCAATTGGTGGATGCGCCTTTTGACGGGCGCGTTGTTCGGCTTTGGGGCCGCGGGTTGGGTGCTTTCGTTGTGGTTTGGGCAGCCCAGCCCGGCCCCTCGCGGAGCCCTTTCCCCCAGCCCCACCCCCGCTGCCCACGCCGGAAGGAGGCCAGCATGAACACCACCCCGCCCCCCATTCGTGTGCTTTTGGCCGACGACCACATGGTGGTGCGGGCCGGCATTCGCCAGTTTTTGGAGCAAGCGCCCGACATTCAGGTGGTGGCCGAAGCCGCCAACGGCCTGGAAGCCTGGGCCAAAATTGCCCAAACCCGGCCCGATGTGGTGGTCCTGGACATCCAAATGCCCAAAGCCAGCGGCATCGAAATCACCCGCCGCATTCGCGAGCATTACCCCAACATGGGGGTGCTGATTTTGACCGCTTACGACGACGACCCCTATGTGATGGCCGTGTTGCAGGCCGGGGCCAACGGCTATGTGCTCAAAACCGCGTCGCCCGAAGAGCTCATTCAGGCCGTGCGCCAGGTGTATGAAGGCAAATCCGCGCTGGACCCGGCCATCACCCACAAGCTGCTGCACCGCATCACGGCCGAGGCCCGGCACCCTGAGGTGCGCCCCCTGACCGCGCGCGAGCTGGAGGTGCTGGCCCTGGTGGCCAAGGGCTATACCAACAAGGCCATTGCCGCGCAGCTGCACATCAGCGACCGCACGGTCCAGGGCCACTTGGCGCACATTTTCGAGAAATTGCAGGCCCGCAGCCGCACCGAAGCCGTGATGCGGGCACTGTCGTTGGGCTGGCTGGAGATTGAGCCATGAGCTCGCGCCCCCGGGCCACGCTGCCCCTGCCCGGGGTGCGATGGCGCGGCCTCACGGTGCAGCTCTTCGTCACCGTCGTGCTGCCCCTTACAGGCTTGCTCATCGCTGTAGCCGTGGGCGCGGCCTATTTGCACCAACGGGCCATGCGCGACTTGGTGGGCGAGCGGGACCATCGCGCGGCCGTGTTCCTGGCCCGGGCCTTAGAAGAGCAGCTGGAACATCGGGGGATGGGGGTGCAACAAGTGCGCCAGTTGCTGGCCTTGGGCGCTTCGCCGGCGCAAGCCCTGCGCACCGCCGCCTACCTGCGCACGGACCTGGATGTGGGCCTGGCCGTGCTCGACGCGCACGGCCAACCCATCGCCGCCACCCCCGCGGACGACGCGCTCTGGCGCGCGCTGCTGGTTCCCCCCGTGCCCCAACCTCAGGCCGCCTCGCCCGAAGTGCGCTTTTCGACCCCCCGGCGCACCCCCGACGACCAGACGGCCGTGTTGGTGGTCGCGCCCCGGCTTGACGCCCAGGGCTGGGTCGTGGGCGCGTTCCGCCCCCAAACCCTGGCCCATGACACCCTGCAAGGCGCGTTCGAGCCCCAGGGCCAGGTGCATATTTCTTTGCTGAGTGCCCAGGGCCAGCCCCTGTTCACCACCATCCCCCATGCTTCCGGGTGGGAACCCGTGCTGCAGGCCGCGCGGCAGCGCGACGATGGCGTGGTTTACACCCGCGGCGAAGACGGCGAGCATGTGCTGGCCTTCCGCACCGTGCAGCCCGTGGGGTGGCTGCTGGTGGTCGAAGAAAATTGGGCCCAGGCCGCCAACCCCTGGCTGCACACCACCCAACTGGCCCCCCTGCTGCTGGTGCCCATTTTGCTGCTGGCGCTGGTCGCGCTGTGGTTTGGCGCCCGGCAGGTGGTGGAACCCCTCCAACACCTGGAAGCCCAGGCCGCGGCCTTAGCCTGGGGGCGTTATGACGCGCTGGACGAACCGGTCACCGGCATCGAGGAAATCCAACGCCTGCAGCGCACCCTGCGCCACATGGCCCGCAAAGTGCAACGGGCCCAACAGGCGCTGCACAACTACATCGGCGTCATCACCCAGGCCCAGGAAGAAGAGCGCCGGCGCTTAGCCCGGGAACTGCACGACGAAACCCTGCAAGCCCTCATCGCCTTGCAGCAACGGGTGCTGTTGCTGCGCCAGCATTTGCACGGCGACCCCGACGCGCAACGCGCCTTGAACGAGCTGCAAAGCCTCATTGAGCGCACCATGCGGGAGCTGCGCCGCACGACCCACAACTTGCGGCCGCTTTATTTGGAAGACTTGGGCCTGGTGCCGGCGTTGGAGACTTTGGCGCGCGAAATCCAAAACCGCCACCCCGATTTGCAGGTGGAAGTGCTGGTGCAGGGGCCCGTGGCCCGCCTGGAGCCCGAGCAGGAGCTGGCCCTCTACCGCATTGCCCAGGAAGCCTTGCAAAACATCGTGCGGCACGCGCAAGCCACCTGGGCCCAGGTGCGGCTGGTGTTCGGCCCGCGGCAGGTGCGCCTGGAAGTGCAAGACAACGGCCGCGGCTTTCGGGTTCCCGAGAGCCCTGCGGAATTCGCCCCTCAGGGCCACTACGGCCTGCTGGGCATGTACGAACGGGCCGAACTCATCGGCGCGCGGCTCACTTTGCATTCGGAACCGGGCCAGGGCACCCGGGTGGTGCTCACCCTGCCTCGCCCGTCGCCGGACGACCGCGCAACCCCCTGACTTCCCCCAACACCGCCAAAATGCGCATCGCCTCATAAGCCAACTCCCCCTGGCTGGGGCGTGTCTTCGCGGCTATCCTGAAGGCATCCCCTTTCAGGAGAGAGCCTCATGGACGCACAACTGGCCCAATTCACCCTCGCTGGCGACATCGACGCAGCCCAAGGGCAGGTGGCTGCAGCCCTCCAGGCGGAAGGCTTTGGCGTGCTCACCCAGGTCGATGTGCAGCAAACCCTGCGGGCCAAACTGGGCCTGGCCTGGCCCGGGCACCGCATTTTGGGGGTGTGCAACCCGCATCTGGCCCATCGGGCCCTGCAGGCCAACCCTCTGGTGGGGTTGCTGCTGCCCTGCAACATCGCCCTGGAAAGAGTCGCCGATGGTGTGCAGGTGACCATCGCGGACCCGCAGGCCCTGCTGGCCGTGGGCGGGCTGCTGGAGGACCCGGCCATCGCGCAGGTGGCCCAGGAGGCGCGGGCGCGGCTGCGGCGCGTCGCGCAGGCCCTCACCCAACCCCAGGCCGAGGAGGTGGTCGCATGAAGCTGAACCGGTTGTGGCGATGGCTGTGGTTGCCGTTGGCCCTGGCCGCGGTGTTGGCCGCGTGCGGGGGCCAAACTCCGGCAGCCAGCGATGGCGCCGGGGAAGTCGGGCGCGAGGTCTCGGCCCCCGGAGGCACTTACCGCGACATTACCGCCGCCCAACTGCGCGACATGATGGCCAACAAGGACTTCCTGCTCATCAATGTGCACATCCCCTTTGCCGGCAACATCCCGGGCACCGACATGAGCATCCCCTACAATCAAATCGCGGCCTATGCCGACCAACTGCCGGCCGACAAAAATGCCAAAATCGTGCTCTACTGCCGCAGCGGGGCCATGAGCGCGGCCGCGGCCCGCACTTTGGTGCAAATGGGCTACACCAATGTGTGGAATGTGCAAGGCGGCATGAACGCCTGGCGGGCCATGGGCGAGCCCTTAGACATGACGCCCTGAATCCATCCAACGACAGCGCGCCCACTACCTCAACACCCGGGCCCCGGGGGCACCCCAGGGGCCTCTTGGCGCGATGGCCGCTCAGGCCTCCCACGGGCCTAAGGGGTCAACAGCACCACCCAAACGGGCACTGCGGGAAAATGACGCCGCAGTCGCAGCATATCGTGCACCAGCTGTTCGCCGTACGCGACCCCAGAAGACATTTGGGCTTGCAGCGGCTTGGCTGGGACGATTTCCACCGCCACTTCAGCCTGGGCTTCGTTGAAGAAGTATTGGAACTTCGCCAAATCGTAAAACATGAACGCATACTTCCCGAACTGCACTTCCACCAGAACCCCTTCCTTGGCAAAGTCAACTTGTTTGGCACCGTACAACGGCCGTTGCTCGGGATACTCGGGCAGGTCCAAACGATAACGGTCGCGTAAAGTCTGCCAACCTCGCTGCCGAAACGCGGCCTCAAATTGACGGTTCATGACTTTGGGGCTGAAGAGCACTTGTCCTCGTCGGCTTTGTTCGCGGCTGACCTTGGAACGCACGGCTTGCACCTGGCCGATAACTTCCTCGATTTCACGCAAATGTTGCGGGAAGCGCACTTGCAAAATCTCTTTGCCCCCCAGGTGAGAATAATCGTAAAAAATACGCATCGCGGTTCATCCTCCTTTGGGAGAGGCCGCGGGCGTCGCAAACAAGGCCAATTGCGTCGCCTCAGCCTGCCATTCGTCCACCGGCACCAACCGCACGCGTTTTGGGGGAATATAACGCCCCGGATTGGCGGGGTCGAATACGGGGCGTTCCATGGGCCGCACCCGCAAACGCCCTTCCTGGCCCAGGCGCAGGCGTTCGCGCGCAATGTCCAGATATTCGGGGACGATTTCGGCCCCCGCGGCGCGGCGGCCATGCATGAGCGCGGCAATCAAAGTTGTGCCCGAACCCACAAAGGGGTCCACTACCCACCCACCGGGCTCCGTGAGCGCCAAAACCAACCGCTCGACCAATTCCACCGGGAATTGCGCTGGGTGCGCGGTTTTTTCCACATGATTGGCCTTGACATTGGGAATTTCCCACACATCACCCGGATTTTTGCCCAAAGGATGCCCCGAAAGCTGGCCCTTCTTAGCACCTTTGAAATGGCGCTTGTTCGGATACTTCTGCGGCACCCGAATGGCATCCAGGTTGAAGATATAATCGTCCGTTTTGGTGAACCACAACACCACTTCGTACCGCCCCGACAGGCGCTTTCGGGCGTGCAGACCGTGCCCAAAGGTCCAGACAATGCGGTTACGCAACTTGAGCCCCAACGCCTTGAAGAGAGGATACAGCAAAATGTCCAGAGGAACCACTTCCCCCTGGTGCACATAATTGCCCACTTGCCAACAGAGGCTGCCTGTGGGCTTGAGCACGCGCACGCTTTCTTCGATGACGGCGCGTTGCTGGGCGAGATAATCTTCCCAGGGCAATCGCTTTTCGTAGGGTTTACCCACATTGTACGGCGGCGAAGTGACTACCAGGTCCACCGTGGCGTCGGGCATTTCGCGCAACAGCTGTCGGCCATCGCCAGGATACAGCACCACATCGGCCTGGGGGTCAAAGTGCTCCCGAATGCGCAAAGTTGCCATGGCGTTCACCTCCGCGGCCCGCCCTACGCGCTCACCCCTGCGGTGCGCAGGGCGCGCCACACCCGCTCGGGCGTCAGGGGGATGTGCCGCACCCACACGCCCGTGGCGTGGTGCAGCGCGGCCACCGTGGCCGGGGCCACTCCGTCCAGGGGAATTTCCGACACCGACTTGGCCCCAAAGGGCCCGGTGGGCTCGTCGGTTTGCACGAAAACCACCTGGATGTCGGGCATGTCCGCGGCCCGGTAGGTGTAATAGGGGCCGGGCCGGGCGTTGACCATTTTGCCCCGCTCGTCGTAGGCCATCACTTCGGTGTGGACGAAGCCCAGGCCTTGCTGAATGCCGCCTTCCACCTGGCCCGACGCGGTCACGGGGTTGATGACCCGACCCGCGTCCACGGCCATGAGGATGCGGTCGATGGTCACCTGGCCGGTTTCGATGTCGACGGTGAGCTCGACGAAAGTGGCCGCGAAGGGCGGCGGGCTTTCGGCGCTGGAAAACGAGGCCGCGGCCATGATTTGGTGCTGCTGCAGCTGGTGCAGGCTGCTGAGCGCCACTTCCCGCAGGCTGACCGAACGGCCGTCAGGGGCGTGCACGGCCCGGTCCCGCAGCGCCAGGGTCGCGGGGTCCTCCACGCCCAACATGCGGGCCGCGTGCTCGCGAATTTGCCGGGCCACGGCCTGCGCGGCCTTGCGCACCGCGCCGCCGCTCACATAGGTGGTGCTGCTGGCATACGCGCCTTTGTCGAAGGGGGTGAAGTCGGTATCGGATGCGTAGACCACCACATCGTCCACGGGCACGCCCAGTACCTCGGCCGCAATTTGGGCCAGCACCGTGTCCGCGCCGGTTCCCAAATCGGTGGCCCCCACCATCAGGTTGAAGGAACCGTCGTCGTTCATCTTGATGAAGGCTGCGCCCATGTCGAGCCCGGCCACGCCGCTGCCGTGCATGGCAATGGCCATACCGATGCCCCGGCGCAGGTGCGGCTTGCCCGGCACCCGGGTCCAGTTGGGGTCGTTGCGCTTGGCTTCCCATTGCATGGCGGTCATGCCCAAGCGCACGGCTTCTTCCAGGCCTGTGGAGCGGATGACCAGCTCGTGGCCCGCGGGGCCCTCGCCCAGCACTTTGGAAATGCGCAGCGCTTCGCCCTTCTTCACCCAATTGCGGCGCTTGAAGGCCACCACATCCCAGCCCAGCTCCGCGGCGATTTCGGCCATGATGGTTTCCATGCCGAAGAAGGCTTCGGTCGCGCCATAGCCCCGAAACGCGCCGGGCGTGGGCTTGTTGGTGTACACCACATCCAGCTCGAAGCGGGCATACGGCGCGTTGTACAGGCTCAGGCTCTTGAGCCCGGCCACTAAGGGCACGGTCAGGCTGTGGGTTCCATAAGCCCCCGCGTCGGTAATCATGCGCAGCTCGGTGGCCACCACCTCGCCCTCTTTGGTCACGCCCACTTTGAAACGCATGATGTGCGGGTGCCGGCTGCGGGTGCTGACGAATTCCTGGTAGCGCGTGTATTCCAGCAGCACGGGCCGGCCGGTTTTGATGGTGAGCCAGGCGGCCAGGTCTTCGACCACCAGCTCCTGTTTGTTGCCAAAACCGCCGCCCAAACGGGGCTTGCGCACCCGAATGCGCTTTTCGGGCAGCCCCAGCAGGGGGGCCAACATGCGGCGGATGTGGAAGGGCACCTGGGTGCTGGATACCACCACCAGCCGGTCGTCCTCGTCCCAATAAGTGAGGGCCACATGGGGCTCCATGTTCACATGTTGTTGCTGCGAGGTGCGATATTCCCGCTCGAAGACGAAATCGGCCCGGGCCCAGGCGGCTTCCCGATCGCCCACTTCGGCTTCTAAGTGATGCACGATGTTGTGCTCCCGGTCATACAGGTCCGTGGTGTCTTCTTCGTCGTGGATGACCGGCGCGCCGTCTCGCATGGCTTCCAGAGGGTCGAGCACATGGGGCAGCACCTCATATTCCACCTCGATGAGGCGCAGCGCGCGGCGCGCGGTGTCGGGGTCGTCGGCGGCCACCACGGCCACCCGGTCGCCCACATGGCGTACTTTGTGGTCGAGCACCACCTGGTCGTAAGGCTTGGGGTTGGGGTAGCT
>JALSPJ010000003.1 GCA_026985995.1 Anaerolineales bacterium | reverse complement strand
GCGCGCGATATGGCTTTCCCCCGGCTCAACGCGTTTGCCTACTGGATTAATGTGCCCGGCGTCATGCTGGTGGTGTTGGCTCTCTTCCTGCGCTGGGAGACGGGCTGGACCGGTTACCCGCCCCTGGGCGTGCAAACCCTGCCGGGGGCCATTCCCTTCTATCTGGGCGTGTTCGTCATCGGCTTTTCGTCCATTCTGGGCGCGCTCAATATCCTGGCCACCGCGTTCGGTATGCGCGCGCCGGGCATGAGCCTCTTCCGCATGCCCATTTTCGTCTGGTCCATGATTGCCACTTCCATCATCGCCCTGACCGCCACCCAGCTCATCGGCCTCTCCTTCGTGCTGGTGGTGTTGGAGCGGGTCTTCGGCATGACCTTCTTCACGCCCACCCTCAGCGAGGCCGCGCAGGCCATGGGCGCGCCGCCCGGGCAGCCCTTGCTCTTCCAGCACCTGTTCTGGTTCTACTCCCACCCCGCGGTGTATGTGTTCATCCTGCCGGGCCTGGGCATCATCAGCGAATTGCTGCCCGTGTTTTCCCGCAAGCCTCTTTTCGGCTACAAATGGATTGCCATGGCTTCCCTGGCCATCGCGTTGGTGGGCTTTTTGGTGTGGGGCCACCACATGTTCACCTCGGGCATGAGCGATGTGATGCGGGTGACCATGATGTGGACCACCCTGCTGGTGGCCGTGCCCACGGGCATCAAGTTCTTCAACTGGCTGGGTACCATGTGGGGCGGCAAGCTGACCTTCCCCACGCCTATGCTGTTCGTGTTGGGCGCGCTGTCCATCTTCCTTATCGGCGGGCTGAGCGGGCCGCCCAACGGCACGGTGAGCACGGACCTGTTCCTGCACGATACCTATTGGATTGTGGGCCACTTCCACGCCACCATGTTCGGCGGCTTCGTCTACCCGTACATCGCGGCCATCTACTACTGGTATCCCAAGGTCACCGGCCGCATGTACAACGAAACCCTGGGCAAAATTCACTTCTGGCTGATGACCCCCGCGTTTTGGACCATGTCGTTGGGTCAGATGCTGGCCGGGCTGTGGGGTATGCGCCGGCGCATCGTCGATTATGACCCCGCCTTGGGGGTGGAAGGCTTCCAGATGGCCGTGACCATCGCCGCGCATGTCATCTTCCTCTCCATGCTTATCTTCGTCTTCAACCTGGTGTGGAGCGCGGTGCGGGGCCGGGTGGCCGCGGCCAACCCGTGGAAGTCCCGCTCGCCCGAGTTCCAGATTCCGTCGCCGGTGCCCGATTACAACTACGCTGCGCCCGTGGTGGTGGTGGGCGACCCCTACGGCTACGGCGACCCTGAGCCTTATGTGGTCTTCGCCTCGGCCGGGGCCGCGGCAGACGATTGAGCGGGAGGTGCACGATGCAATCTTCGCCTTATGTGCGGGGCTGGGTGGTGCTGCTGGGCCTGGCTGCGCTCACGGCCATCGAATACGGCATTGCCGTGACCAGCGCGGCCGTGGTGCCCATGCTGCTCATGGGCATGTTCAAGGCCCTGCTGATTCTGGAATACTTCATGCATGTCTCGCGCTTGTGGAGCCCTGAAGAAGGAGACCACTGATGGCCGTGCTGGAAACTTCCACCGAACACCACGACCTGCCCTATGCCGAGCGGGTGCGTCTGAACCGTTGGGGGCTGTGGCTGTTCTTGATTTCCGAATCCTTCATGTTCGCCGGGTTGCTGGGCGCGCGCTTCTACCTGTGGGGCGGCCTGCGGCCCGAGCTCAATCAGGCCCTGGGCTTGGGGCTCACCGCGCTGCTGCTGGTGAGCAGCTTCTTCATGAACCGGGCCGAGGTGGCCATTGCCCACGACGACCGCGCCGAGTTCCTGCGCTCGGCGCTCATCACCGCGCTGTTGGGCACGCTGTTTTTGGTGGGCGTAGTGGGCTTTGAGTGGGGCCTCTTTTTGCCCGAGGGCCCGCACATCCGGCCCACCGACGGCGCGTTCGGGGCCGTCGTCTACGGCCTGACCGGTTTCCACGCCTTCCATGTGCTCACCGGCGTGCTGGCCATTCTGGCCGTGTGGAACCTGGGCCGCAAAGGCCATTTCTCCGCGGAACGGCATTGGGGCGTGGAGGCCGTGGCCGTTTACTGGCACTTCGTGGACCTGGTGTGGGTCTTCTTCTACCCCGCGTTGTATCTCATTGGGCAGGTGGCTACGGGCGGGTAGCCGCCTGCGCAGCGCTTAGGTCGGCGTGCGCGGGTTGGCCGGGTTCCTGGGGAACCGACGGCCGGCCCGCGCCTTGAAAAAAGCAGACAGCGGTGAGGGAGCGGTGAGCGCGGTAGGGGCGACCCGGTGGGTCGTCCGGCGCGGTAGGGGCGCACGGCAGCGCGCGGGGGGAGATGAAACCGCGGATACACGCAGATAACCGCGGATAAAAAGAAGAAACCACGGATGCGCACGGATGGACACGGAAAAAACACACCCCCGCCAACTTCCAACCTCCAACTTCCAACCACCAACTTCCAACCGCCAACCACCAACCACCAACTTCTAACTACCACCCCCCAACCCTTCCGCCTCACGCAGGGCATAGAGCAGCAGCCCCGCGGCCACGGCTAAGTTCAGCGAGCGCATGTGCCCGCCCATGGGGATGCGCACCACCAGGTCGCACGCGGCGCGTTGCTCAGGGCTGAGCCCCCGCCGCTCGTTACCCAGCAGCAGCACCACCGGCCACGGGTATGGGGCCCGGCGGTAGTGCACCGTGCCCCGGGCCGAGGAGCCCACCAGCCCATAGCCTCGTTCCGCGGCCCAGGCGGTCAGCTCATGCCAGCGCGCGGCGATGGGCGGGTGCCAGAACAGCGCGCCCATGCTGGCCCGCACCGCGGTGGGGTGGAAAGGGTCCACCCCGCCATCGACCAGGATGGGCCCGTGGGCTTCTACCGCGTCCAAAGTGCGCCAGATGGCCCCCAGGTTGCCCGGGTCTTGCGGCTGCACCACGGCCACCAGCCAGGGGTGGGCCGTGGGGTCGAGCTCGGCCAGCGCGCGCCAGCGTTGGCGGGCCACGCCCACCACGCCCTGGGAATGCTCCTTGGGCGAAAGGCTGTCCAGGGCCGGCGCGGCGACTTCGACGATTTCGACGCCCGCGGCCCGGGCGGCTTTCACCAGGGCCCGGCCCGCCTCACTGACCAGGCGTTCGGGGCTCCAGAAGAGGGTTTCGAGCCAGGGCCCGGCCTCGAGCGCGGCCTGCAAGTGGGTCAGGCCTTCGACCAGAAAGCGGCCCGCGCGCCGGCGGCCTTTGCGTTGCAGCAGCTTGCGCGCGGCTTTGAGGCGGGGGTTGTGGGGGCTGGAGATACGCGGGCTCATGCCTGCGCCTCCGCGGCGGGGTCGGTCTTTCGCGGAGCGGGTTCCCCCAAACCTTGCACCACCAGCACCAGCCCCCGCTGGCCCACCACCCGCACGAATTGCCCGGCCGACACGGGCTGCGCCCCAGGGGCCAGCACCGCGCTCCAGGTTTCGCCGGCGATGTGCACGCTGCCCCGGCCTCGAGGGCCCACGGCCGTCTGCGCCTGCCCCACGCGGCCCACCAGGCGTTGCGCGGCTTCGGAGCCGGTGAGCACGGGCAGATGCGCGGCCTGGCGCACCACCCGCCAGCCCAGCCACGAGGCCCCGGCCATGCCCACGGCCAGCAGCCCGGCCCACCAGGGCGAAAGGCGCTGCTGCGGCAGGGAGAGGGGGGTGTTGAACAGCACCCACGCGCCGCTGACGAACAACACCACGCCCGTGGCGGCCAGCGCGCCATGGGTGGGCGCTTTGAGTTCCAGCACGAAGAGCACAAAGGCCAGGCCGATGAGCCCCAGCCCCAGGCCGTTGCTGGGCAGAATGCCCACGCCATAGAGGCCCAGCCCTAAGGCGATGGCGCCCAAGGTTCCGGCCACCCACCCACCCGGGGAGTAGAATTCGATGATGATGAGCTGCACGCCCACCGAGAGCAGCAGTAGCACGATGTTGGGGTGGGTGAGCAGGGCCAGCAGGCGTTCGATGGGCGACGCGGTGACGGTGAGTCGGGGCGCTTCCCCGGTGTGCAGGGTGGTGGGGCCCTGCACGGTGGTCAGGGTTTGGCCGTCGAGAGCCCGCAACAGCGCGTCCAGGTCCGGGGCCAGCCCATCGACCAGGCCCTGTTGGGCGGCCTCGGCCGCGGTGACGGCCTGGGCTTCGCGCACCATAGCCACGGCCAGTTGGGCGGCCCGGGGTCCGCGGCGTTGGGCCAGGGCCTGGGCCTGCGCGGCCAGGATGTTGGTGATTTTCGCCTGTAAGGTAGGGTCGTCGGCATTGCCCATGGTGATGGGCGTGGCCGCGCCGATGACCGTTTCGGGGGCCATGTAGGCCCGCTGCGCGGCCAGGGTGAGCAGCACCCCCGCGCTGCCGGCCATGGCGCCCCGGGGGGCGATGTAAACCACCACGGGCACGGGGCTGTTGCGGAAGAGTTCGACGATGGCCTGGGTGGGCTCCAGCGCGCCGCCGGGGGTATCGAGCTGTACCACCACCAGTTGGGCCTGCCGACGCAGCGCGGTGTTGAGGGCCCGGCGCAGGTAGTCGGCCGTGGTGGTGGTGATGGGGCCCTGCACCTGGGCCAGCACCACGGGCTGGGGGGCCTGGGGGGTGGAACCGGCCTGGGGGGCGCAGGCCGCGAGCAGGGCCAACAGCAGCAGCGTGACCAGCCCGAAGCCGCGCGCCCACCAGGGCCCGAGGGCGTGCGCGCGGCGCAACCCTGGGGGAACGACGCCGTGGGCGGCCAAGGGGGCGCGGGGCATGGGGTTCCTCCCAGAAGGGGACAGCCGGGGTCCGGGCTGCGAGGTTCAGTCTTGGGGCGTGATGGCGTCCAAGCGGCGCAGTTTCAGGCCCACTTCGCGCCATTGCATCTTCGACAGGCCCAGCTTGGCCCGCAGTTCGTCGGGGTCCATGCCCTGGCGGTAGTCGTGCAGCGCGGCGGTCCAGCGCAACATGGCGAAGGAAACCCGCTTGTCGAGGCCGGCTTCCCGGCCCAGGTTTTCGAGGATGTATTCCAGTCGCCGCGGGGACCAGGGGAATGCCCGCTCGTGGGGGTGATATTGGGCCTGGTATTCGGCGAACACCTGGGCCCACGCCTGCGACACGGGGATGCGGCGTTCCTTGTGCCGGTAGCGGGGCGCGGCGTAGCGCACATACACGGCCGGCGCGTCGGGGCCTTCCAGCACGATGTGGTTGAGGTAGAGGTTGAGGGTTTCGCTTTTCTTGAGGCCGGTTTCGAGCAGCAGGCCCAACAGCGCGGCCGGGCGGGCATCGCCCTGCTGGCGGTGAGCCTGGGCCCGCTCCTGCAGGGCGCGCACTTCCGCCGGTGTGAGCACCCGGGGCAGGGGGCTGACCGCGCTGCGCTGGATGACCTTTTCCGCGGGGTCTTGCACCAGCACGCCGTATTGATGCAGCCAGCGGAAGAAGGCTTTGAGGGAAGTGATGCGGCGGGCCAGGCTTTTGGTGCTGCAGGGAACCCCGCGGCCGTGTTGCAGCCAATCGAGAAAGCGGTTGAGGTCCCGGGTGGTGATTTGCCCCAGGGTGCGCTCGGGGGGCAGAAAGTGGGCCAGCAGGTTGAGGTCGCCGACGAAGGCTTTGATGGTGTTGGGCGAGCGGCCCTGGTCCTGCAGGTAGACTTTCCAGGCCTGAATGGCCGGGGGCAAGGGGGTTTGCGGAGTAATGGGGCCCAGCGGCAACCGCGCTTGGGTTTGGGGAGCAGATGCTGCGGACATAAACGCCCTCCAGTGCGTATAGGCAACCCGGATTGTACCATAATTCGCGCGAGGGTCATTAAGCCGCGCCGGGATGCCTGCCGGCCAAAATGCAAAGCCTCGCCCAGGGAGGAAGTGGTGGTTGGGGGTTGGAAGTTGGAGGTTGGAAGTTGGAGGTTGGAAGTTGGAAGATGGCGGGGGTGCGTTTTTTCCGTGTC
>JALSPJ010000002.1 GCA_026985995.1 Anaerolineales bacterium | reverse complement strand
CGCCTGGCCCATCTTCGGCCGGGATGCACACCTGCTCATCGGGCGGTAAGGCCGGCGTTTCATCGGCCAAAGCCAGGCGCTCGCCATACACCCGGGGCCGCCCTCGCGGCCGAGGAGCCGGAGGCGGTTCCAGGTGGCGGTAAAACACCCGGTTGCGCCGTAAACGGCTGATCAGCACCACCTGCTCCTTCGCAGCCAACGCCTGTACCACGACCGGTTTGCCGTACTTGCTATCTGTCATCCGCCAAGAGATTGTGAACGCGGAGGGGGTACAAACGCGCCCAGGAAACGCCAACACATCGTGAACGCCTGGGCAGCGATGGCTTGTCCGGTTTCCCGGACCCAGGCCATGAAGGAAGGTTTTATGGCTTCTGGCATCGCCTTTTCGGGATGCGGAAGTATCGGTTCTTGCAAGGGGAAATCATGACGGGCCAGGTGGCGCCGCGTTGGAACATCGGGTGCGGCATCGAAGATGTCCAGATGAGCGTGGTCGGGCGTCAGGGTCAAGGTCACCCACACCCCTTGGCCGATGGCGGCGCCAGGAACCTGCCATCGCAGGTTCAGCACCCGCACGGTGCCATCGGCCTCGACCCGGCGGATGAAGTGCACGCGGCCGGCATACAGGGGCAGCCGCCGGGAGGACGCGGTGACCAGGAGGCGATAGGCCCAGGAAGCCAAGGTCCGGCGTCGGCCCTGACGATGGACCCGCTGGGGCGACTGTTCCCCCAGTTGGGGATGAGGACGCTGCCGGTAGGCGGCCAGAAAGCGTTGGGCCTTGGCGTTGACCGCGTCCAGGTCGGCCAACAGGGTACCCTCCCACACATGCTGGCCGTAGACCCGATGGAAGGCTTCGACCGTTCCTTGGCTTTGGGGGTAACGGATGGGGGAAAAGACCACCTCGGTGCCGGCGATCAAGGCCGCCCGGATAACCCGGCCCAACACGCCGGGATGGTGGCCTCCCGAAAAGCAACTTTCGTTGTCCATCTGGGTGTAAGTGGGCACCCCATTCCGACGCCAGAGCTCGGTCAGAAAGGCGACGGCTTCCCGACTACGCCGCCGCTCAAAGGCACGGCTATGGGGATAGCGGGATACGACATCGATGGCATTGAAACAGGCGACGGCCTGGCCCCCTTGCAGATAGCGGGGATAGATGTCCACCTGTACCAGGGTATGCGGCTGGGTGGGATGCAAGCGGGGATAGGACGTCTTTTTCTCCTGGGCAGGGGCTTTCGGGCGGGTCAGGCCGGCATGGCGCAGGATACGCTCAATGCTGCGCAGCGAAGGCAGAGGGCGGACCCCTTGCTCCCGCAGGCGGGTGCGGATGGCCGGGGCACCGATGAACTTCAGCCCCTCCCCCTTGGCCGCTTCCGCCTCCAACTCGCTGCGCACCTGAATCATGGCCTGGCGCACCGACTCCGGCAACCGACGGCGGCACCGGCGGGGGCGACGCGAGCGGTCCGTCAGCCCCTCCCACCCCTCGGCAGCAAAGCGGCGCAACCCCTTGCTGACCCAGGCTTTGGAGGTGCCCAACGCTTCGGCGATCTGGCGATACGAGTATCCCAAACGTCGCAGGTGCACGGCTTGCTCCCGTTGGGCTTGCCACACATCTTGCTTATACTGGCCCATGGAACCCTCCTTGGGACCGGGGGATGGCTTCTCTTCCATGAATGTACCCCCACGACCCCAGGAGGGTTCCGCGGTTTGCGCGCCCTGTTCACGATGTCTTGGCGGTTTCGTTCACTATCCAGTTCACGATGTCTTGAGGGATGACAGGTGGTTGGTGGTTGGTAGTTGGCAGGGGGCGGGCGTGCTAACCGCCCCCTGCTCCCCGCTCCCTCACCGCTCACCGCCCTTTTCCTTTCGTGCCCATCCGTGTTTATCTGTGTTCATCCGTGGTTTTCTTATTATCCGCGGTTATCCGCGTGTATCCGCAGTTTCATTCCTGGGCGACCAGCCGGGTCGCCCCTACCCCGCGCTCCCTGCTGACCGCTGACTGCTGTCGTTCATCCGCGGTTTCATTTCCGGCGCGCCCCTACTGCGGGGCGCTGCCATCCTGCCGGGGCCGTGTTATCATTAGGGATGAAGTGTCCGTCGTCGGCGCCTCGGAGCGGACCGTATGAGGAGGGAGGGGCCCGCCGCGACCGGGGAACCGGCGGCATAGCCCCTCATGCCAAGGAGGTCGACGGTGACGGAACACCAACCCACGCGCGGGCCGCGGCGGCTGCGTCGGGCCGTGGCCGTTTTGCTGGCCGGGTTCTTCGCCTGGGCCCTGAGCGGGTGCCAGGCGGCCACGGTGCCCACCGTGCCCACGCCGGTTCCCGCGGCAACCCTGTTCGCCCAGGGCCGCTGCGGCGCGTGCCACATCATCCCCGGCGTGCCCCAGGCCACGGGCCAGGTGGGCCCCTCGCTGTGCGAAACGGCCCAGGCTTACCGCGAGGGCCAGCTCACGCTGCAAGACATCATGGACGACATTGCCCGGCCCAACGCCCGGGTGCACGCGGGCTATCTGGACGATGTGATGCCCGACGACTACGCGGAAAAATTCTCGGCCGCAGAGCTGCGCACCATGGCCGAATACATCGCCGGGCTGACCTGTTCCGCAGCCCCCACCCCTACGGAGTGAGCTCAGGAGGAAGTCTGTCATGCCCCAGCCAACCTGGCGCATTTTCATCGCCGACCCCATCCACGCCGCGGGAGAAGCCCTTTTGCGCGCCGCGGCCGATGTGACCGAGGTGCGGGTGGAACCCGGCCTGGCGGGCGACGCGCTGGCCGCGCGGCTGGCCCAGGGCTTCCACGCGCTCATCGTGCGCAGCCGCACCCGGGTGACCGCGGACCTGCTGGCGGCCGCGACCGGGCTGCGGGTGGTGGGCCGGGCCGGCGTGGGCGTCGACAACATCGACTTAGACGCGGCCCGACAACGGGGCGTGGTGGTGGTCAACGCGCCCACGGCCAGCACCGAAGCCGTGGCCGAGCACACCCTGGCCCTGCTCTTCGCGGTGGCCCGGAGCATCGCCCAGGCCGATGCCAGCCTCAAGGCCGGCCGCTGGGAGAAAAAGCGCTTCATGGGCATAGAGCTCGCCGGCCGCACTTTGGGTCTCATCGGCGTAGGGCGCATTGGCGCGGCCGTGGCCCGCCGCGCGGCCGGGCTGGGCATGACCGTGCTGGGCTACGACCCCTACCTCACCGCGGAAGAAATCCGCGACCGGGGCGCGCGGCCGGTTCCCACTTTGGAGGAATTGCTGGCCCAGGCCGATGTGGTGAGCGTGCATGTGCCCCTTACCCCCCAAACCCGCGGCTTGCTGGGCCCCACGGCCTTCGAGCGCCTGAAGCCCGGGGCCATCGTGCTGGGCACGGCCCGGGGCGGGGTCATCGACGAAGACGCGCTGCTGGCGGCCCTGGAAAGCGGCCGGGTGCGGGGCGCGGGGCTGGATGTGTTCGCCCAGGAGCCGCCGGGCCCGTCGCCTCTGGTGACCCACCCCCGGGTGGTGGTCACGCCCCACATCGCGGCCCAAACCGAGGAGGCCCAACAGCGGGTGGCGCGCGATATCGCCACCGAAGTGCTGGCCGCGCTGCGGGGGGAACCCCTGCGCTGGCGCGTGGTGTGACCCCTCACGGCGCGGGTCGCTCCTTCCCCCTAACCCCAAGGAGGGCTTGCTATGACGACTTCGGCTTTACCCCCCAAGCTGCAATGGATTGCCGACGAGCTGCGCAATCTGGAAGACAGCGGCCTGTATGTGCACATCCGCACCATCGAATCGCCCCAGGACGCGTGGGTGGTGGTGGACGGCAAAAAGGTGCTCAATTTCTGCTCCAACAACTACTTAGGCCTGGCCAACCACCCCCGCCTGCGGGAAGCCGCCAAGCGGGCCATCGACCAGTATGGCATCGGCCCGGCCGCGGTGCGCACCATCGCCGGCACCATGACCCTGCACCGGCAGCTGGAGCGCCGGCTGGCCGCGTTCAAAGGCGCGGAAGACGCCATCACCTTCCAGTCGGGCTTCAACGCCAATTTGGGCACCATTCCCGCGCTGGTGGGCCGGGGCGATGTGATTTTCTCCGACGAGCTCAACCACGCCAGCATCATCGACGGCTGCCGCCTGAGCCGGGCCCAAATCATCCGCTACAACCACATCGATGTCGACGACCTGCGGGCCAAGCTGGCCGAGCACCGGCACCAGTATCGCCGCGCGCTGGTGGTCACCGACGGCGTGTTCAGCATGGACGGCGACATCGCGCCCCTGGACAAGATTTACGAAGTGGTGAAGGAATACGACGCCATCCTCATGGTCGACGACGCGCACGGCGAGGGCGTGCTGGGCCGGGGCGGTCGGGGCATTGTGGACCACTTCGGCCTGCACGGCAAGGTGGACATCGAAGTGGGTACCCTCTCCAAGGCCTTTGGCGTGGTGGGCGGCGTGGTGGCCGGCAACGCCACCATCGTCGAATGGCTGCGCCAACGGGGGCGGCCCTTCCTCTTTTCCTCGGCCATGACCGTGCCCGATGTGGCCGCGGCCATCGAAGCCGTCAACATCCTGGAAGAATCCACCGAGCTGGTGGACCGGCTGTGGGCCAACGCCCGCTACTTTAAGGAAGGCATGAAGGCCTTGGGCTTCGACACGGGCCAAAGCGTGACCCCCATCACGCCCATCATGCTGGGCGAGGCCAAACTGGCCCAGGAATTCAGCCGCCGCCTGTTCGACGCCGGCGTGTTTGCCATGGCCATCGGCTACCCCACGGTGCCCCGGGGCAAGGCCCGCATTCGGGTGATGATTTCGGCCATGCACACCCGCGACGACCTGGACTTCGCGCTGGACGCGTTTGCCCAGGTGGGCCGCGCGTTGGGCGTGATTGCCTGAGGTCCTGGGGCCTCCTCCCCGCGGGGTCGGGGTGGAACCCGCAGCCCTGGCCCCGCGGGTCCGGTCAAGGCGCCGCCGATGCCCTGCACATGTGGGCCGCCCGCACGCCGCCGCTCCCCTGGCAGGCCGCGACCCTGAAACTGCGGCCTTGCCCCCTGAGCCCGCCCCTCCGCCCCCCGGAGAAGCCGCCCCATGAGCGTCGCCTCCCCTTCCGCGCTGGACGAACTGCAGCACCTGCTGCGCGCCACGGGCTACACCGGCGCCCTGGCCATAGACCCGGCCACCCGCTACCTCTACAGCACCGACGCGTCCATCTACCAGATGCAGCCCCTGGCCGTGGCCTGGCCCCGCACCGTGGAAGACCTGCACCGCCTGGTGGAAGCCACGGCCGCGCTGAACCTGCCCCTGCTGGCCCGGGGCGGCGGCACCAGCCTGGCCGGGCAGGCTGTGGGCCAGGCCGTGGTGGTGGACCTCAGCCGCCACTTTCGCACCGTGCACCACATCGACCCCGCAGCCCGCACCGTGACCGTGGATGTGGGCCTGCCCCTGGCCGACCTCAACGCCGCGCTGGAACCCCACGGCCTGCGTTTTGGTCCCGACCCGGCCAGCGCGGCCCAGGCCACCATCGGCGGCATCGTGGCCAACAACAGCACCGGCGCGCATTCCATCGTCTATGGCATGACCGGCGACCACTTGCTGGCCGCCGACACCTTCCTGGCCGACGGTTCCCCCGCCCGCTGGGAGCCCCTGCCCCTGCCCCCCGACGGTGGCCCCCCGCGAGTGCCCAACCCCCGGCTGCAGGCCGTGGTGGCGTTCGCCTGGACCGTGCGCACCCAACACCGGGCCCTCGTGCAACGCCGCTGGCCCCGGGTGTGGCGCCGGGCTTCGGGCTACAACCTGCCCCCCCTGCTGCCCTGGGCCCCGGGACGCCCCCCGGCCTGGCCCGCGGGCCAACCCTACCCGCCGGTTCCCCCGAACCACCTGCCCCTGCAGGCCCTGCTGGCCGGCTCCGAGGGCACCCTGGCCGTGATGCACCGGGTCACCCTGAGGCTGGTGCCCCGGCCCCGGCACACTGCGCTGGCCCTGCTGGCCTACCCCGACA
>JALSPJ010000001.1 GCA_026985995.1 Anaerolineales bacterium | reverse complement strand
CGTGTCGCCCATAAACAGCTGCGCGGGATGGGCGTTGAACCACAGAAAGCCCAACACGCTGCCGACCAGCAAAAACGCGAACCGGGCCAACGCCGGTTCCCCCTGGGCCAGGGCAATGCCGCCATATGCAGCCAACGCGGTGGCGGTAACCATGCCGGCCAGGCTGTCCAGGCCGTCGGTCAGGTTCACCGCGTTGGAAGTGCCCACGATGACGAACACACTGAGGGGCACATAGAACCACCACCCCAAGGGAATGGGCAGCCGAATGCCGGGCAAGTACATGGGCGGGGCTTCGTAGATGGCATGCAGCCACCAGGCGGCCAAAGTGGCCAGCGCCACCTGAGCGAGGAACTTGGTGCGCGCCCGCATCCCTGTGGGGCGTTCCCGCACGCCCAGCCAATCGTCCACCGCGCCCAGCAGCGCGTGGGCCACCAGCAGCCCCACGGGCAGCAGCATCTCCCGGCCCAAAAAGGTCAGGCCCCAAATTTGCGTGGCGTACAAGAACAGCGACAACAGCACCACCGGCACCACGATAATCCAGCCGCCCATGGTGGGGGTGCCCATTTTCACCTGGTGATGTTGGGGCCCTTCGACGCGGATGCGCTTGCCGATGCGAAAATGGCGCAGCACCCGCAACATGGGTTCGCCCCAAATCACGGTGAGCAAGAAGCTGACAGCCATGAGGCCCAGAATGGCGGCCGTGTGCGTCATGCCGAAGCCTCCAATGCAGCGACAATGCGTTCCATGCGCATCCCCCGGGAGCCTTTGACCAGCACCACATCGTCGGGGCCCAGCCAGGCCCGCACATGGGCGATGAGCGCGTCCACTTCGTCGGCGTCGAATTCGGCCACCTGGTCGGGGGCCAGCCCGGCCTGCCGCGCGGCCTGGGCGATGATGCGGGCCCGGGGGCCAAAGGTTACCAGCGCGTCCACCACTTCCGCGGCCCGCAAGCCCACTTTTTCGTGGCCCTGGCGTTCATAGGGGCCCAGCTCCAGCATATCGCCCAGCACGGCCATTTTGCGCCGGCCCTGCACATCGGCCAGCAGATTGAGCGCGGCCAGCACCGATTGGGGCGCGGCGTTGTAAGTATCGTCGATGACCAGCGCGCCCTGGGGCGTGGTCACGGTCATCACCCGCAGTTGGGCCTCCCCGGCCTGCAAGCCGCGCAACACCGTGGGCCAATCCAGCCCGGCCAGCAGGCCCACGGCCGCGGCCCGCAACGCCAAATGCACCGCGTGCCGGCCCAGCAGGGGCAAATGCGCGGGCACGGCCTCACCCCGATAGTGGAAGACGAAGCGAATGCCGTCCAGGCCCAGGCCTTCCACATCCGAAGCCCACAAGTCGGCCTCGGGGCTCAGGCCATAGAAGAACACCCGGGCCCGGGTGCGCGCGGCCATGCCCCGCACCAGGGGGTCGTCGAAATTGAGCACCGCCGCGCCCTCGGGGGGCAGGGCTTCCACCAGCTCGGCCTTGCCCTCCACAATGGCCTGCTGCGAGCCGGCCCGCTCCGCGTGCACCAGGCCGATGTTGGTCACCACGCCCATCACGGGCCGGGCCAGGGCGCACAGTTTGGCAATGTCGCCGGGCACATAAAAGCCCATTTCCAACACCGCCCACTGGTGCTCGGGCCGGGCGTGCAACAGGGTGAGGGGTAGGCCAATCTCGTTGTTGTAATTGCCCGGGTTCTTGAGCACCCGATAGCGTTGCGCCAGCACCTGCGCGGTCAGCTCTTTGGTGGAAGTCTTGCCCACGCTGCCCGTGATGCCCACCACCCGCAGGTCCGGCAGCCGGTTCCGCCAATAAGCGGCCAAAGTGTGCAGCGCGGCCAGGGTGTTTTCCACCCGCAGGCAGCCGGGCAGGTGGAACCGGGCCCACGCGGCGGCCTCGAAGCCGCGGCGCAGGTCCAGGGTGGGACAATCGGGCACTTCGCGCTGCACCAGCGCCAGGCGCGCGCCCCGGGCGAACGCGTCGGCCACGAAGTCGTGACCATCCACCCGGCTGCCGGGGAAGGCGATGAACAAACTGCCGGGCACGGCCTGCCGCGAATCAATGACCGCCGCGGTGATGGGTTCCTGCCCACCCTGCGGGGGAAAAGCTCCGCTCAGGCCGTGGATGACATCCGCGACACGCATGAACCCACCTCAACGCCCTTGATACGCGGCCTCTTGCCGCGCGCCCTCAGGCGGAATGCCTAAAATGACCACCAGGCGCTCCACCACCCGGCGAAAAGTGGGGGCCGCGGTCAGCGAGGCCCAGCCGTCGTTGGCCCGGGGGTCTTCGAGCCACACCAGCACCAAAAATTGCGGGTCGCCCACGGGGCCCCAGCCCACCATGGTGGCGTCGAGCAAATCGTCGGGGTCCCGGGGGTTGAAGGCGGTGCCCGTCTTGCCAGCCAGGGTATAGCCGGGCACCTCCGCGTTCTCGTAAGTGTCGTGGGTCATGGCCCGGGCCAGGAAGTCATTCACCAAGGCCGCGGTCTCGGGCCGAAGGACCTGCCGCACCACCTGCGGGTAAGGCGTGGGCACCAGCCGGCCGTTGATGAGCTGGGCCTGCACCACATAGGGCCGCATGAGGAACCCGCCGTTGGCGATGGCGGCCTCGGCCATGGCCAGCTGCAACGGCGTGACCGAAACCGCATAACCAAAGCCCAGGCGCGAGCGGTCGGGGCAGGTGGCCGCGGAGAACATGCCGGCCCGTTCGGGGGCCAGGTCAACCCCCGTGGGCGCGCCAAAGCCAAAGGCTTCCATGTAACGGCGCACATCTTCGGGGGCCACCTGCATGGCGATGTTGGCAAAGCAGGTGTTGAGGGAATTGGCCAGGCAGCCCACGATGTTTTGCTCCATGTGCGCCGCGTAGTCCCAGTTGTACACCGGCGCGCTGCCACCGCAGGGATATTCCACGCCGGTGTCCATGTAGGTGAAATCGGGGGTAATGGCGCCCGTATCCAGGGCAATGGAGAGCATGATGGGCTTCATTACCGACCCGGGTTCGTAAGTGTGCTCTACAGCCCAGTTCCAGCCCTGGCCCTCGAAGCGCCGCAGGAACTGCAGCACGCTTTCGTAATCGTCGAGGCGGGGGCGGGGGCTCATGGCCACGGCCAGCAGCGCGCCCGTTTTGGGCTGCAGCACAATGATGACCCCGCGGCGGGCCTGGTATTCTTCCACCGCCTCGTCCAGAATGCGCTCCACCAGGTTCTGCACATCCCGGTCGATGGTGAGCACCACGCCCGAAGGCGGCTCGGGCAAAGGCACCTGGTCGGGCGTCACCCGATAGGGCTCGTAGAAGGGAATGGTCACCCAGGCCTGCTGGAGCAGGCGGTCGTAATACTCTTCCACGCCGAAGTTGCCCACCCACATGGGGCGGGTTTCCCGGTCGCTCAGGGTCACGAAGCCCACCACATTGCTGGCCACATCGCCCTCGGGGTAGGCGCGCACCAGCACCGGGGTGAAGCGAAAGACATCGTTGCGGGCCGGGTCGATGGGCGCCTGGTCGCCCAGGGCGGCCCAGCGGGCCCACCACTCCAGCAGCAAAGCCCGCTGCCGGGGGGTTACGGTGTACGAAAGCATGACCGCGGGGGGCATTTGGCCCTGCTCGTTGGGCTGCAAACGCGCCCACAGCGCGTCCGCGGGCATCTCCAGCACCCCAGCCAGCACGGCCACCACCTCACCGGGGCGGCGCAGCGCGTCGGGGGCCACATCCAGCTGATAGGCCAGCCGCGCGCCGGCCAGCACCCGCCCGTGGCGGTCCGTAATCCACCCCCGGGGCAGGGGGAAGATTTCGCCGGTCATGTAACCCCGGTCCTGGCGGGCAAAGCGGCGGAACTCGGCCAGCTGGGGGTCGATTTGGAACCAGGCCAGGCGCAGCACGATGAGCAAAGCCAGGCCGCCCAACAGCCCGGCCAGCGCGTAGAAGGGCCCCAGGGAGCGGGCCGGGGGCGGCGGCTCTTGGGTCACGGCAGGCGGGGCAGCCCCGCCATCGGGGGGGACGAAGCGCACGGGCGCGGTCATGGCCCGGCCCTCCCTCCGGCCGCGCCGGCGTCGGTATAGACGTCGGGGTCGGGCAGGCCCAGCCAGTCTTGCACCTGCTGCCAGCCGCCCTGGGCCAGCCATTGGCTCAAGGTGCGGGTGTACTCGGCCGGCAGCCAGGCTTCGGGCTTGGGCGGCGGGGCCCACACGCCAGGGATGCGGCCTGCATAGGCCGCCGCGCGGGGAGGCAGAGCCACAGGCACATACAGCACCCGGTCAGGGGCGGGCCAACGCAGGTCTTGTTCGGCCAGGGCCTGCCGCATAGCCTGCGCATTGCGCTGCCGGGCCAATTCGGTTTGCCAGGTGGTGATTTCCCACCACAATTGCCATGATTCGTACTGCATGGTGCGGATGTCTTCCCACAGCACTACGGCCTCGTTGGCCAGATAAAGATGCGCGGCCACCACGGTCAACGCCGCGGCGCTCACCAACACCAGCCGGGCCCACCACACCCCGCGGCGGGTCCAAAACCGCTGCCAGGCCTGCAAGCCGCGCCATTGGCGGGCCCGGTTCCACATTTGGGCAGGGTGTTGCCACACCGCGGCCATGGTCACCCAACCTCCCGAGTGGGTTGCAGCACGGGCAGCTTCTCGGCCACCCGCAGGCGGGCGCTGCGGGCCCGGGGGTTATGGGCCACTTCGTCGGCGGTGGGCCGCATGGGGAAGGGCCGCACCAAACGCACCTGGGCCCGATGGCCGCAAGTGCACACGGGCTGCTCGGGCGGGCACAGGCAATCGCGGCTTTCGCGCTGCAAGAAACGCTTGACCAGCCGGTCTTCCAGCGAGTGGAAGGCAATGACGGCCAGGCGTCCACCGGGGGCCAGGACCTCCAACGCCTGGGGCAGCAGGCGCTCCAGGTTTTCCAGCTCCCGGTTGACCGCGATGCGCAGGGCCTGAAAAGTGCGGGTAGCGGGGTGCATACCCCGTTTGCCACTGCGGGTGGCCTGGGCCACCACCCGGGCCAGCTGGCCGGTGGTGGTGATGGGTCGGGCGCGCACGATGGCTCGGGCCACCGCGCGGGCCCGTCGCTCTTCGCCGTAGCGCCACAGCAAGTCGGCCAGCGCGTCTTCGGGCAGGGTGTTGACCAGGTCGGCCGCGGTGGGGGTATCGGCCGTGGGGTCGAAGCGCATATCTAAGGGCGCATCATGGCGAAAGGAGAAGCCCCGCTCGGGGGTGTCGAGTTGCAACGACGACACGCCCAGGTCCACCACGATGCCATCGACGCGGCCATGCCAGCCCAAGGCCCGCACGGCATCGGCCAGGTGGGTGTAGGGCAAATGGCGCAGATGCACCCGCGAGCCCAAGGGAGCCAGGCGCTGGCGCGCCAGGGCGATGGCCTGGGGGTCCAGGTCCAGGCCCAACAGCTGGCCATCGGGCGCGCTGGCCTGCAGCAGCGCGGCCGCGTGGCCGCCCAGGCCCACGGTGGCATCCACATAGCGGCCGCCGGGCCGGGGGCGCAAGGCTTCCAGCACGGCGGGCAGCAGCACGGGTTCGTGATGCGCGCTCATGCCGGGCTCCCGGGGTCGTCGGATGGCGCTGCGGTGGCGTTTTGCAACGAGAGTTGGAAGACCGCGAAGCGTTGGGCGTTGGCCTCCGCGTCGTGCAGGGCTTGCTCCTGGGCCTGCCAGGCCTGGGGGGCCCAGAGCTCGAAGTAATCGCCCACGCCGGCAATGACCACTTCGTCTTCGAGGCCGGCCAGGGCCCGCAACGGCGGCGCGATGCGCACACGGCCGGCGTTGTCGAGGCGCTCGAAAGAGGCCGCAGAGAAAATGAGGCGCTTGAGCTGCCGGGCCACGGGGTCGGTGAGGCTGAGGCGTTGCAGCTGCGCGGCCAGGGCCTCGAACTGGGGCGGGGTGAGGGCCATGAGGTTGTTGTCCAACCCGCGCAACAGGTACACCCCCTCCCGCAGGGCCGGCCGAAACCGAGAGGGGATGATGACC